>JAZFSU010000265.1:0-3112 GCA_036446335.1 Dehalococcoidia bacterium
TCGAGTTTCATACTCTGAAACTCTGCAACGTGTCCGTCGATCACCACTATGCCAAGAGCCGGTACGAGGCGAAGATAGATTCGGACCTCTGCGACGGGTGCCAGAACTGCATAGACAACTGCAACTTCGACGCCATCGACAGGGTAAAGCAGGAAGGCTCCAAGAAGCTCAAGGCGCAGGTGAGCCCTGAACTCTGTTTCGGGTGCGGCTGCTGCTACATGGTATGCGAAACCAAGGCCATCTCATTGGAGTGCGTGCGGCCTGTCTCCCATGTGCCGGGTGTGGTGGCATAGGCCGGATCGCCGGGCATCCTGCCGTTTGGCTGTCTGAACATCCGGGCGCTTAGATGCGGGAGCGCTGGTCCTGGACGGCGACCTGCTGCCCTGATCTCCCCTAGCCCTCATACTGAAAGACTTCCTCCAGTGTCACCCCGAAGGCCCTGGCAATTCTGAACGCGAGCGTGATAGAGGGCACGTACTCATTACATCAATCATGCGGACAAGGAGAGCCGCCTGCGCTCCCGGTTCTCAGGTTCCGTTGTCAATTGTCTTGAAATCGTGTAGGAGAAGTGCGGATCAGTCAGGTTGAAGTAATCGTAATATCAGTTATAATTTTGGTTACGGAGCAGTGGCAGGCATCAACGGGTGATCGACGGGATCAACTTCGTGACGGGCGTTGTATATTCGGGCGCGGGAGAGCCGCAGCCTGGAGGACAGCGAGCGCAGTATGCCTCCCCCGGCCGGACAATGAACGGCCGGCGCGACTTGGAAGGGAGCGGGCATGTTTAGAGAGCAGATCAGGGTGCTGGATTGCACGATTCGCGACGGCGGACTCATAAATCGTCATGAGTTTGACCACAAGTTTGTTCGGGCTGTCTACAAGGCTGTCTCGGGGGCAGGTCTGGACTATATGGAGATAGGGTACAAGAACTCCAGGAACCTCTTCTCTGCGGAGGAATACGGTGCGTGGAAGTTCTGTGATGACGACGATATTCGGCGGGTTATCGATGGAATTGAATCAAATACCAAGGTCTCCGTCATGGTCGATGTGGGCCGTGTGAATGTGGACGAGGTAGGACCGGCAGCTGAGAGCCCGGTGGGCATGATACGTGTTGCCATGTATGTCAAGGATGTCGACAAGGCGATATTCCTGGAAAACAGCTTTGCCGACAAGGGCTACGAGACGACGATCAACATCATGGCGATCTCCAAGGACATGGGCTCCGAACTCGATGAAGCGCTCCATCAGCTTCACGAGGAAAGCAAGGCCAAAGCGGTCTATCTTGTGGACAGCTTCGGATCGCTGTACCAGGAGCCCGTCGAAGAGTTGGTCAAGCGGGCAAAGGGAATCCTGAAGGGCAAGGAGATCGGATTTCACGGCCACAATAATCAGCAACTCGCCTTCGGAAACACAATTGAGGCGATCATTCACGGCGCGAACTTCCTGGACGCCACCGTGTATGGTATCGGTCGCGCTGCGGGGAATTGCCCCCTCGAGTTACTGGTCGGTTTCCTCAAGAACCCCAAGTTCGATCTGCGCCCCATTCTGGACTTGATATCGGGTGAGTTCATTGCCCTGAGAGACGAGATTGAATGGGGCTACATCATTCCCTATGCCATAGCCGGGATGATGAACGAGCACCCCCGGGACGCGATGGCCCTGCGCGATAGCGACAGGAAAGAGAACTACCGCGAGTTCTACGAAAGCCTGACCAGCACAGGGTTGGACTGAGGAACGGAGAACCGTGGACGTCGCCCAGTTCAGGCAACTGCCCATTATCGGAATACTGCGGGGAGTAGAGGCAGACGTCATCGAGCCGCTCGTTGAGACCGTGGTCTCCTCCGGCCTGCGGACCATCGAAATCACCATGAACACATCCGGCGCTCCGGGGCTGATCCGTCGAATGGTCGAGGCAGCCCGAGACCGCCTAACGGTTGGTGCCGGTACCGTTTTGACACTTGACGACCTGCATTCAGCCCTGGATGCAGGGGCAACGTTCATCGTCCTGCCCACCCTGGTGCCCGACGTGGTGGACTACTGCGTAGAAAACGAGATCCCCGTGTTTCCGGGGGCGTTGACTCCGCAGGAGATACACAATGCCTGGCGCGCGGGAGCGACGATGGTCAAGGTGTTCCCGGCCAAGTTCTTTGGCCCCGCCTATTTCAAGGAGATCAAAGGGCCGTTTCAGGACGTGGAGCTCCTTGCCTGCGGCGGTGTCACTCCGGACAGTATCCGGCCGTTCTTCTCCTGCGGCGCCTCGGCGGTGGCCTTTGGCGGCAGCGTGTTCCAGCCGGACTGGCTGGCCGCGCGGGACTACGCCCGCATCGGGGAATCCATCGAGGAGCTCATCGCGGGGTTCAGGGGAGTGGATAGAGAGGTCGCAGGTCGCTAGCTGGCGCTGATTGGGGTCCCTACCACACCAAGTCTGCACGTAATTCGTGGGCCACGTCCGAGCATCTCCCACACCCACATTATGCAGAGCCAGCAGGAGCTTCAACCAGGCTTGTATTCATCATTCCCAGAAGTTCGTAGCCTTCCTCTATGAGTTCTTCAATCAGGGGCAATCTCGGCTGAAGGAGCTCCTTGCCTGCGGCGGTGTCACTCCGGACAGTATCCGGCCGTTCTTCTCCTGCGGCGCCTCGGCGGTGGCCTTTGGCGGCAGCGTGTTCCAGCCGGACTGGCTGGCTGCGCGGGACTACGCCCGCATCGGGGAGTCCATCGAGGATCTCATCGCGGGGTTCAGGGGAGGCGATAGAGAGATCGCAGGTCGCTAGCTGGCGCTGATTGGGGTGCCGCAGCGTGTTGTCAGTCAGAGCCCCCGGCCTGGAGTCGCGACATACAGGTTCCTCTGTGAACCCTCTTCCTTCATAGGGTGAGGGTGCTCCGGTCAGCGGACCTTCTCTCGCAGAATCCTGAGGAAGTCCGCGTGAACAGCCCCGCTGGAGGCGATGACGGAGTCCTGGCCTGCTCCCAGCGATTCCCCCTCCCAGTTAGTAGCCACTCCACCGGCCTCAGTCACCAGAAGCTGGCCGCAGGCCATTTCCCAGGGGTAGAGCAGAAGGTGGAAGTAGAGGTCGAGCCGGCCACACGAGGTGTAGGCCATTCCCAGGGC
>JAZFSU010000266.1:0-7104 GCA_036446335.1 Dehalococcoidia bacterium
CTACCAGTTCGAAACAACGATCGAGCGCGTACTGAACAGCTACGTGGTTTGCTGGCCGTTGCACTTGCTCGACTGCTGCCCGCAGACGGATGGCGCCGCAGCGGCGATTGTCTGCCGCGCGGATCTGGCCAAGAAGTTCACCGACAAGCCGGTCTATGTGCTGGGAAGCCACGTTGGCGTGGACCACAACCAGCTTTGGGACAGAAGTAGCTTCATCGAGCAGCTTGCCACTGTGAGGGCTGCAAGAGGGGCGTATGAGATGGCCGGAATAGGGCCGGAGGACGTGGACTTTGGCGAGCTCCATGATTGCTTCACCAACACTGAGTTGATGAACATTGAGGATGCCGGTTTCGCTCGGAAGGGCGAAGCTGCCCGAATGCTCAAAGACGGCGAATTCGATATGAACGGCAGGCTTCCTATCAATCCCAGTGGCGGGTTGAAGGCGCACGGTCACCCGATAGCGGCAACCGGTCTGGGACAGATCTTTGAGGTCGTAACGCAGTTGCGAGAAGAAGCAGACAAGCGGCAGGTGAAGCTGCGAAAAGGGATCGGAGTCCAGCACAACGTGGGCGGGCCTGCGTTCGGCGTTGCTGCTTTCAACATATTATCGCGGACGCCGTAATCCGTCCGAAGGAGGCGAATGTGGCTGGCATACTGGGCTACGGGGTTTACATTCCCCGCTACAGGCTGGAGCAGAAAGAAGCGGCCATTCCCTGGGGGAGGTGGTCGGGTGGCGAGAAGGCTGTGTGCGGGGCGGATGAGGATGTCGTCACCATGGCTGCCGAAGCCATGGACAACGCAATACGCCACGCGGGCATTGATCCCATGCAGATTGAGGCCATACACATCGGGACCGCCTCTTCCCCGTACATCGAGCAGTACGTCACGCCGATCTTAGCTGAGACGTTGGGGCTTTGCCCGGAAACGACCATGATAGACTACTCGGGCTCCCTGAACGCTCTTGGGAATGCCCTTCTGGGGTGTTTGGATGCTATCGCCGCGAAGAGGATCAAGTGCGGTATCGTTATCGGCGGTGAGAACAGAGCCACAGCTCCTGGCGCAGATGGTGATGCTACTTTTGGAGCGGGAGCGGTTGCTATGGTTATCGGCACTGCAGGAGCGATAGCCGACATCGAAGGGCTGCACACCTATTCAACCCTCTTCCTGGATCGATGGAGGTCTTCAAAGGACGCCTGGGTGTCAAACTATAATGACTACCGGTTCGATCGTGAGTATGGGTATCAGCACCATGTGTCTGAGGCATGCAAGGGCTTGATGGCCAAGGTGGGCAAGAAAGCCGAGGATTTCACCCATGTGGTGTTCGCGCAGCCTGACGACAGGGTCCCTGCGCTTCCGGCCAAAGAGCTGGGTCTGCCAAAAGAGAAGTTGGCTCCGGCGATCTCATCAATATTTGGTGATCTGGGGTCGTGCTCCACCTTTGTGAGCCTCGCGGGGGTTCTGGACAAGGCGAAGCCGAACGATACGATACTGGTCGCCTCCTATGGGTCGGGCGCCAGCAACGCGATGTCTCTGACCGTGCAGAGCCAGATAGCCAAGAAGAGGAAACAGGGTATTCCTCTTGAGAAGTACGCAAATCGCAAGCAGTACATAACGTACACGTCGTATCTCCGAACCAGAGAACACGTGAAGCGGGCCCCGTACTAGCGGGGACTGTATGGCCGGGCGGTTCGCCTGTCGAAGATGGAGGGCGGGTTGCTCGTAGTGGGTGCGGGCGACGCCGATCGAGAATATTGGCAGGCAGGCTGGGTTCTTGACATCTCTCCGTGGGACGGTAAAATGTCCGCAAGCTACGCGTCGGTTGAGGGGCCGGGAGACCTTTGGGTCGGCGCAACTGGCCACACGGCAACCGGGCTGCCCGTCTTGAAGTGCCGTCTCGCCATCAACGATAGGCCGGGGGCCTGTTCTCATAAATGTGTTTAGGAGGTAAGAATGGGGACCCACCGAGGGAAGATCCTGGATGTTGACCTGAGTAGCGGCACTGTCAAGACCACCACGATAGACGACGATACGTTGCGGAAGTACATCGGCGGCAGCGGGCTGGCTGCCAAGCTCTTTCTTGATCGGGTTCCGCCCGATGTCGATCCGCTGGGCGAGAAGAACATCTTCTTCGTGATGACCGGTCCGCTGGCGGGGACGACCACCCCTGCGGGAAACCGTTGGACTGTTTCATTCAAGTCGCCGCTGACCGGAGCCTGGGGTGAGGCTTGCAGCGGAGGCAACGTGGCCCCCGAGATAAAGGGAGCAGGCTATGACGGAATCGCGGTCTCGGGCGTTTCCAGCAAGCCCGTATACTTGCTGATCGATGATGACAAGGTGGAGATTCGGGATGCCTCAGATCTCTGGGGGAAGGACGTCTACGAGACTACCGATATTCTGAAGGGGAAGATAGAGGGCACCAAGAAGGTGAAGGTAATCTCGATCGGCCCGGCCGGCGAGAACCTTGTGAAGTTTGCGTCGGTGCACAACGACAAGGCGGATGCCGCCGCTCGGACTGGCGGGGGCGCAGTCATGGGCTCCAAGAAGTTGAAGGCGATCGTGGTGCGCGGCACGGGGAAGGTCGAGCCAGGGAAGCCTGACGAGTACAAGGAAGTGCGGAAGGCCGTGTTCGACAAAGTGAATGATGGCATGATCAGCATGGCGCTCAGGGCGCAGGGGACAGCGATGGGTATGGGCGTGGGTGCCATGCTGGGTGACGTGCCGACGAAGAATTGGACGGTCGGAGACCCCGGGGAAATCGCCAAGAAAACCGACGGTGACGCACTGGCGGCGTTGACGACCAAGAATCATGCCTGCACCGGCTGTCCGATAGCGAGCAAAAGGGTAGTCAAGGTCGCGGAAGGGCCATATAAGATAGACGAGGGGCCCGGTCCCGAGTATGAGACACTTGCTGCCTTCGGAGCCATGCTGATGCATGATAACTTGGAGGCGATACTGAAGATAAACGAGCTGTGCAACAGGTACGGTGTCGACACGATCAGCTGTGGGGGCACGATAGCGTTTGCCATGGAGTGCTTCGACAAGGGACTGATTACAACGAGTGATCTCGATGGCGGTCAGTTGAGGTGGGGCAACACCGACGACATTATGGCCATGCTGGACATGATTGTGTTCCGAAAGGGGTTCGGGGATGTCCTCGCGGAGGGCAGCAGGGGTGCAGCTCAGAAGATCGGCAAGAACGCATCGGACTATGTGGTCACGGTGAAGGGGCTCGAGGCTGCGATGCATGACCCCAGAGCCGGGCACGGATTGGGCCTGTCCTACGCCACGTCGAATCGGGGAGCCTGTCATGTCGAGAGTTCGACTCTGTATATTGAGCAGAACTGGGTTACCCTGCCGGAGGTAGGACTGACCGGAGGCTACGATGCGAAGTCAGCTGATCGCAAGGTTGAGGTGGTCGTAACTGCGCAGAATCTTGGCTCACTCTGCAACGCCATGGTGCTGTGCGAGTTCGCGGCAAATGGGATGACTGTGGACGATCAGGTAGACATCATGAGAACGACCACCGGGTTTGACTACGACCTCAAGGAGTTCATGGAAGCGGGCGAGCGCATCTGGCTGTTGAAGAGGGGCCTGAACAACCTCATGGGGATCACCTCGAAGGATGATTGCCTGCCAAAGAACATCATGACTGCTGTACAGGATGGAGGGGCTGCCGGTTCAGTGCCTGACATGGACAAGATGCTGAAGGAGTACTACCCGGCCAGGGGCTTGGACGCAAACGGCCGTGTGACGAAGGAGAAGCTGACAAGCCTGGGGCTCTCTGATCTGGCTGCGAAGATGTAGATCTGCCTGGAAGCATGTGATACTGGGGGGGCCTCTCCCGGCGTGAAGGGTACAGGATGGCCATTGGTGTGATGCCGGGCCGGGAGGATCGGCGTCGTGGGGGCACGCACTGCCGGAACTGAAGTGGAGAGTGAGTAAGAGGTTCGAGGCCGTCGGACCGCATTTTGGGGACGAGCAATGAGTGTGAATGTCAAACTGTCCTTGCTGCTGCGGAAGTTCTCCAACGGTGAGGAGATGGTTGAGGTATCGGGGGGAACACCCGCTGAGTGCCTGCGGGACCTCCAGGACAAGCATCCCGGCATCGAGGAGTGGCTGTACGACAAGCAGGGCGAGGTGAAGCCTCAGACTTGGCTATTCGTCAATGGCGAGAGGATTCACGGCGACGAGGTGGGCAAAGCACTCAAAGATGGCGATGAGCTTTCGATCATGCTGGCCATTGTTGGGGGATGACGCGCCTCGCGCTGGTGGCGTGCCGTAGACAGCGCACGCCGCTGACGTCTGATGCTGGGACTTTTGGGCTGCCTTCCTCGGCTGTGTTGCGCCTCAGTCTCCAGCGCCGTAGTGCGCACCGTAGTCGGCACGGTGCTAGCCCTACCGAACATAGTGTTAGCACCCATGGCTCCTCAGGGAAATGCTTTAGGCCAAGAGAGGAGCAGCACCATTCTCATTCCAGGTTCGAGGCCTTATGCTACAGATAATCGGCTGGCGCTGTATCAGGCGGTATGCGCCTGTGCTCAAGATGGCTTGGGCCACGCGGGGTTGTGGATAGGGCCGTCGGCAGTCTTGATGGGTGGGGGTGAACGGTTGATTTGTCGAAATTGCGATGATAGAATTCGAGCTAGTCTGGCTTCGTAGGCGGCGATCTGTTGTTGAGAGGAGTCCGATCCGCCGGAACGGCATGGATTGGATCGAGGCAGTTGTTGGCCGCCGTTGGGGCTCATCCAGGGAAGCGCGGAGAACGTTCATGCCTTGGTCACGGTAGATGGCTGCCGGGACATGAACGAGGAAGGCAAGAGTGGCGATCGGACAAGAAGGGGCGCTAACCGGATACCGCATCCTGGACCTGACGGACAGCAGGGGAGCATATTGCTGCAAGCTGTTTGCGGATCTGGGCGCTGACGTCATCAAGATCGAGTATCCTGACGGGGACCCTGGACGCGGGATGCCACCGTTCGTCGACGATGTGCCGCACTCTGAGAAGAGCCTTTATTATCTCCACCGAAATGCCAACAAACGCGGGTTGACTCTCAACTTGGAGTGTGAGCAGGGCAAGTATGTCTTCAGGAGGCTGGTCAAGACAGCTGATGTCGTCGTGGAGAACTCAGCGCCAGGCTATATGGCGGACCTGGGTCTGGACTACGCGGCACTCAAAGCTCTGAATCGCGGAATCATCATGGCGAGCATCACGGAGTTCGGCAGCTCAGGGCCGTATAGAGACCGGAAGGGATCGAACCTCGTGGACTTTGCCATGAGCGGCGTGATGATCACCAGCGGGTTCCCCGGCAAGGAGCCGTGCCTGCTGCCCGGATCTCCGGCCTACGACGCTGCTTCACTCTACGCAAACATAGCCATAATATCGGCCCTCTACATGCGTGGCACGACAGGAGAGGGTCAGCACATAGAGGCGTCGGTACATGTGACCTCTCGTATGGGGCTCTACCCCTGGATAGTGCCGAATTACTCCTACGCCATTAATCCGGGCGGGCCGCCCCCGACCGTCGAGACACGTATGGGGGCCTCCATCTATCCTGTGTACCCGTGCAAGGACGGGTTGATCCGTGCAATAGCGCTTACGCCCCGGCAGTGGGATGCGCTGGTCAGAGTACTTGGGAATCCCGAGGTCCTGCAGTTGCCTGAGTGGCGCGATTTCATATACCGAATCGGCAACGCAGATGATTTGTATGCTCTGACCGTCGAGTACACGGAGCAATATACGATGCTTGAGCTGTTTGAGGCTGGCAAACGTGAGGGGGTGCCCATCGCTCCCATACTCAGCGTTGAGGACTTCTACAATAGTCCTCACACCAAGGCCAGAGAGTATTTCATTGAGATGGACCACTCGATGGCAGGGAAGGCCGAGTATCCGGGTCCGCCGTACAAGTGGACCGAGACTGCGGCCGTTATGAGGCGCCCGGCTCCCTGCCTCGGCGAACATAACGTTGAAATCTACTGCAATGAACTTGGCTTCTCGAAGGACGATCTCGTGGCCCTGAAGGGTGCCCGAGTAGTATAGCTAAGGAGGGGGAAGTGGTCCCACTGGAGAACGTCGTGGTGTTGAGCTTTGGCACTGGCGGCGTGGGCCCGGATTCCTGCAAGATCCTGGGGGAACTGGGCGCTGACGTCATCAAGATAGAGTCCAAGGACAACCTCGACTTCATGAGGACCATCGGCCCGGATATCAACAACATCGCGGGGTTCAACGAGGCGAATCGAAGCAAACGAAGCTTTGGTGTAGGCCTGGGATCAGAGAAAGGGAAGGATCTTGTCGGTCAATTGGTGAAGAGGGCGGATATCATCGTGGAGAACTTCCGCGGCGGCGTAATGAAAAGCCTCGGGTTTGACTATGAAGAAGCTCGGAAGCTCAATCCGAGGATCATCTACGTGAGTAGCCAGGGATTCGGGGGAGGCGGCCCGTACAGCGAATTCCAGGCCTATGGTCCCATGCTCTCCGCTGCCTCGGGATTGCTCTCCTTCTGGGCTCAGCCCGACGACCCGTACCCAGTGGGCTCCAACTCACCGCTGCCTGACCACATGGCAAGCAAACATGTTGTGATTGCCGCTCTGGCGGCACTGGACTACAGACGGCGAACTGGCAAGGGACAGTTCGTTGACATGGCCCAGACCGAGGTGGCAGCGAGCCTGGTCGGCGAGTACTTTCTCGACTACACGTTCAACAAGCGGGTTGCGAAGCCGATGGGGAATCGGAGCCCATTTGCCGCCCCGCACGGGTGTTATCCCTGCAAGGGCGCGGATGACTGGTGCGCTATCACAGTGTTCACGGATGAGGAGTGGTGGTTGTTTTGTGAAGCAGTGGGCAATCCTGAATGGACGCAGGATCCTATGTTTGCGGACCTCTTGTGCCGCTTGAAGAATGTCGATGAGCTTGACAGGCATGTGAGCGAGTGGACGGTGACGCTCGATGCCCACGTCGTGATGGATGCACTGCAGGCGGTCGGGGTGGCCGCCGGGGTGGTGCAGCGAGCCCCGGACACGCTGGCCGATCCGCAGCTGAAGTGGGATGGTGCCGTTGTTGAGCTGGATCATCCTGTTGCGGGCCGAAGACTATACCCGGGCGTGCCG
>JAZFSU010000267.1:0-2882 GCA_036446335.1 Dehalococcoidia bacterium
GGGGTGAGGGGAGGCAAGATCGGCGATGGCAGGGTCTCCGACAAGGTGAGCTCGATGCGCATCGGGGAACTCAAAGAAACCGCTGCCGATGTCTACGTCACGGCCTGCCCCACCTGCAAAGACGTCCTCTCCGACGTGAACATGAAATACGTCACGGAGCTTGTTTCGGAGTTGATTGTCAGTGACTGAAGAGAAGCTGGCGAGAGCCATACAGGGCGAAATCGAGCAGGCGACGGGCGAGAAGGCGACAGTATCCGTCAAGGACGGCAGCGCGGAGTTGACGGGGAGGTTCAGTACTTTCCAGGCCGCCGTCGACGCCGGTCACGTCGCCGCCCAGTTCGAGCAAATACGGGGAGTGGTAGACGAGATCGACTACCCCGGCAAGGTGGCCTATCCCCCACCACCCAAGGTATCCGATGAGCTCACCGAGCTGGATTTTGACGTCGTTATTGTCGGCGGTGGAGTAATCGGCCTGGCAGTCGCCAGGGAGCTATCCCGATTCGACCTGAGCATAGCCCTCCTCGAACGGCACTGCGATCTGGGAATGGACCAGACGGCACACAGCAACGCTCTCGTGCATCCCGCCGTGGCCACCCAGCACGGCACATTGAAATGGGAGATGAATCACAGGGGAAACGCGATGTACGATCGGGTCGCCGCCGATCTGGACGTCGACTTCAAACGGATAGGGACTCTCATCGTGGCTGAAACCCCTGACGAAGAGACCCTGCTTCCCTATGTCGTCGAAACAGCGGTCAAGCACAAGGACCCGGCCCCAAAGCTGCTCGACAGGGAAGAGCTGGACGAGATCGAGCCGGGGCTGGCCCCGAACATCAGGAAGGGTGTTCTCATCCTGAACACGGGTATCATCTCAGCATTTGACCTGGTCGTTGCCTACGCCGAGAACGCCCTGGCCAACGGGGCCCGGCTGTTTCCGGATACTTGCGTGACCGGTGTCGAGACAGAGGACGGCGCCGTCAAAGCAGTGAATACGACGAGGGGTACCATCAGGACACGCATTCTCATCAACGCAGCGGGACTGTACGCGGACAAGATTGCGGAGTTTGCGGGTGACAGGTTCTTCTCGATTCATCCCCGAAAGGGAGAGACGGTCATATTCGACAAGGCCTACCAGCCGGCGCGGACCTTCCTGGCCTCATTCGCCATGACTGTAGAAAGAAGCGGGTACTCCAAAGGCGGGGGCATAATCCCATCGATCGATGGGAATCTTCAGTTCGGGCCAACGGCGGAAGATGTGTGTGATCGGGAGGATCGCTCAACGACCTCTGTAGGACTGGAAACGCTGTTCGACAGGTTCGCTCCGGTGCTCAAGCGCCTGAAGCCACACAGCGAACCAGCGGACAAGGGCAGGATCATCACGCATTTCGCCGGGTGCAGGGCCGCAACTTACAAGGAGGACTTCATCATTGAGCCGTCCAGGCGGGTAGGGGGTCTGGTTCACGTGGCAGGCATTCAGTCTCCCGGTCTGGCATCGGCGCCGGCCATCGCCGGGAGAGTCAGGGACATCATGGTGCAGGAGTGGCACCCGGCCGAGAAGGCATCTTTCGACCCGACCAGGAAGAGAAGCAAGCGTTTCTCCGAATTGGACGAACGAGAAAGAACGGAGCTCATCCGAACGAGCCCACCATACGGACACATCGTCTGCAGGTGCGAGAATGTGAGCAAAGGCGAGATAGCGGACGCCCTGCAAAGGGGTACGCCCGCCCGGAGCATCGACGGCATCAAGAGGAGAACCAGGGCAGGAATGGGAAGATGCCAGGGCGGCTTCTGCATGCCCAGGGTTCTGGAGATCATCAGTGGAGAGGCAGGCATCGGGAAAGAATTAGTCACGAAGAGCGGCGGCAAGTCCTTTATCTTGAGTGGAAGGACGAAGGAGGCGACTGAATGAAGTATTTCGTCGTCATAGACGGGGGAACGCAGAACATCAAGGCCTTCATTTTCGATGAGAAGGGGAACGAGGTGTTCGGCGAATCCCACCCCGTGAGCCCGTATTTCTCCACCCAACCAGACTTCGCCGAGCAGGATGCGGAAGAGTATCTTCGGATCACCCAACGTGTGACGAGGAACGTTGTCAGGAACTCCGGCGTTCCCAAAGAGGACCTCGCCGCCGTGGCCATCACGACCCACAGAAGTACGATTGTGCCCGTTGCCGAAGACGGCAGACCCGTCCGGCCCGCAATCACCTGGCTGGACGAGCGCAAGACAGAGGGGCTCAAGCTCCCCGGCAACCCCCTGATGTCACTGGCCTTCGGAGTCTCAGGAATGAGGCCAAAGCTGAAGGAGTATCAGAGAAGGTCGAAGTTCAACTGGCTGGCCCAGCACGAACCTGAGAGCTACGATGCCACGCATATGTTCCTTACCGTCTCGTCGTACGTGTTTCATGCGTTGACAGGAGAGTTCAAAGACTGCTCGTCCATGATAGTGGGCCTATTCCCTTTCGAGTATAAGAAACTGCGGTGGCATCCCCGGAAAGTGGTCTACGACGTTTTCGGGGTGCAGCGAGACAAGCTCCCTGCGCTGGTCTCGCCGACCGAGATCGCCGGGACGGTTTCAGAGGAAGGGGCCAAGGACTTCGGTGTGCCACAAGGCCTGCCGGTAATAATCGGAGCGGGGGACAAGCAATCGGAGTTGCTGGGCGCGGGCGCGACGAGCAACGACATAGCTGAGATCAGCTACGGAACGGCTGCCGTCATCGAGGTGCTCTCCAAAAAATACATCGAACACCCCAAGATGGACTTCTTCACCTGGGGAGCAGCGATTCCGAACCAATGGGCTCTGGAGGGTTTCGTCGGCCGGGGATACTGGATGGTCTCCTGGTTCCGAGAGGAGTTTGCGAAGCACGAAGAGCAGGAGGCAAGAAG
>JAZFSU010000268.1:0-13308 GCA_036446335.1 Dehalococcoidia bacterium
GAGAAGCTGTCACAGGTGAAGGAAGCGATCCGGAAGCTGCCGACATCCAAGAAGAAGACAGGTCCAAAACTAGGCGTCATACTGCCACGAATCGCCGAGCCATCGGCCGTCGCGCCACCCGAGGAAGACGACGATGACGACGACATCTAGCCGAGTACGAACGTCAGCACGACAATAATAACCAGGGCTGCCCCGCCCAGTATGCCGATCCGCCTCAGATCGTCTCTGACATAATCATATCCGGCTAGCGGCCGCGCCGCCACATTCGACGGCCTCGGCGCAGCCCTGGGCGCAGCACGAGTCACCCCTGCTTCCTCACGACCCGGCTCATGAATCGACGCAGCCGAGGGCTGCGGAGAAAGTCTATTCCGCTGTCTCTTCTTGCCTTCCTTGCTTAACTGCGAGTATCTCGTGGCTATCTTGCGCGACTTCTTCGCCATCTCACTCGTCCTTCTCAGGGATGCGCCGGTAGGCCCGCAGCCCGGCCATCCTGGTTTCGACTCATTCTAGACCCTGCAGCCGATCTTGACAAGGGGTCGAGCGTGGCCGAACGTCCGCAGTGGGGGCAGGTTTGAAACTCACCCCCATATTCGGAGACGCACAGTCCGATCCCTTCCTGGCTGGAGGACATCGTTAGACTTGGCCTCTGCGATGTGATAGACTTTTGGTTACCTTTGCGAGTTGAATGACCAGGATCGGAGGCAGCGCAGATGCGCGAGGCAATGCTCTACGAGGAGCTGCCCGACTCCGTCGTCCGCTGCAACGTCTGCCAATGGCGATGCGTGGTCAAGCCGCAGAAATCCGGGCTGTGCCGGGTACGCCAGAACGTCGACGGGGTCCTGCAGATCTTGAACTACGGCGAGGTGTCCTCAGTCGCCGTTGACCCGATCGAGAAGAAGCCGCTGTTTCACTTCCACCCTGCCAGCCAGGTGTTCTCCCTCGGAGGCTGGGGCTGCAACTTCCACTGCAAACACTGCCAGAACTGGCAGATCTCCTGCCAGACGCCTTGGGAGGGCAGAGAGGACTCCCGTCAGATATCCCCCGAGACCTCCATTGAGCTGACCAAGAAGTACAACTGCCAGGGGATTGCATGGACATACAACGAGCCGGTCATCTGGCTGGAGTACACTCTCGACTCGGCCAGGCTGGCAAAGGCTGAGGGACTCTATACCGTATACGTGACCAACGGCTACGCCACGGCCGAGGCACTGGACACGATCGGGCCCTACCTCGATGCCTGGAGGGTGGACGTCAAGGGGTTCTCAGACTCGTTCTACCGTCAGTTGGCCAAGGTCACGCGATGGCGAGGCATCCTCGATGTAGCCGAGAGGGCGCAGAAGAAGTGGGGCATGCACGTCGAGGTGGTCACCAATATCATCCCCACAATGAACGACGACGACACCCAACTGGAGGGGATCGCCGCCTGGATCAGGGATCACCTGGGGGAGCTCACCCCCTGGCACGTAACCCGGTTCTACCCGCAGCATGAACTGCGGGGCATACCGCCGACGCCGGTGGCCACGCTCGAACGCGCGTACGACATTGGGAAGAAGGCAGGTCTGCGCTTCGTGTACGTCGGCAACCTGCACGGCCACGAGGGAGAAAACACGGCCTGCTATTCCTGCGGTCAGGTTGCGGTGAAGCGCACGGGCTACCAGACACAGCCGGTGGGCCTGGACGGTTCGAGATGCCGCCATTGCGGCACGGAACTCAACTTCAGAACAAGTGTCCTCTCGGGGAGGACGCCATGACAATTAGGGAACCAGTTGTAGCCGGACGTTTCTACCCGGCGTCACCGTCCTCGCTGGAGAAGGAGATCGAGGGATACGTCGACGAGGCGGCACCCAAGGAAGATGCCATTGGGCTGGTATCGCCGCACGCGGGGTACATGTACTCAGGACCGGTCGCCGGCGCTGTGATCTCCAGGGTTCGGTTCAGGGACACCTTTGTCGTTATGGGCCCGAGTCACACCGGGTACGGCAAGCCCTTCAGCATCATGACCGAGGGGTCGTGGAGGACCCCGCTGGGGAACGTGGAGATCGATTCAGTATTGGGCAGGGGCATCCTGTCCCGGTCCGGCCACCTGGACGAAGACGAAGTGGCCCACATGTACGAGCACTCCATTGAGGTCCAGCTGCCTTTCCTGCAGTACTTCAAGAAGGACGTCAAGATCGTGCCCATCGTGCTCGCTCCGGCCTCCAGCGCCATCTACAAGGAGATCGGCAAAGAGGTGGCCGGGGCAATCAGAGAGACGAAGGCGGAGGCCGTGATCCTAGCCAGCACTGACATGACCCACTACGAGTCCCATGAGTCCGCCGGACGGAAAGACCATTCAGCCATTGAGGCGATAGTGGAACTGGACGAGGACGGGCTCATGCAACGCGTGAAGGATATGAGAATATCAATGTGCGGATACGCCCCGACCGTGGCTCTCATCGCGGCCGCCAAGGAGCTTGGGGCGAGACGGGCGGAGCTGGTAAGGTATCAGACGAGCGGGGACGTATCCGGTGACTACGGCAGCGTGGTAGGCTACGCGGGGATAGTCATAGCGCGGTGAAGGGAGGCGGAGCATGAAGCCTGAGGAGATGCACCCGCTGGCGAAACTGGCAAAGGAGACCGTGGAGAGCTATGTCCGCGACAGAAGGCTTCCAAAGCCCACCGAGCTGACGCCCGAGATGGAGGGAAGGGCAGGCGTCTTCGTGAGCATCAAGAAGCGCGGCGAGCTCAGGGGCTGCATCGGAACATTCGAGCCCTCCAAGCCCAACGTCGCTGAGGAGATAATCAACAACGCGGTAAGCTCATCGACCAGAGATCCCCGCTTCCCACCTGTGTCCTCCGAGGAATTGGCCGACCTCACGTACACCGTGGACGTCCTCACCGATCCAGAGCCCGTCGACAGCGAAGCCAAGCTCGACCCCACGAGGTACGGTGTGATCGTGCGGAGTGGCAGACGGCAGGGGCTGCTCCTGCCCGACCTCGAAGGTGTGGACACGGCGCAGCGCCAGATCGACATCTGCCGACGCAAGGCAGGAATACTCCCCGACGAGACGGTGGACCTCCATAGGTTCGAGGTTCGGAGATACCGATAAGGTGGGTGGAATAAAATGAAACCCATTACTCCGAACGCGAATGGAAACGGCGGGTTTCGTTGCGCTCCACCCATCCCACGGATTGTTCTGCGCGTATTCGAGGAGATCGGGGCCCAGCATAGGGCGAGGCAGGCCTTGGCAGATTTCGAAGCCATCGAGGAGCAAAGGAAGGGGATTTGAAGCAGCAGAGAAAGGCCCGGGACCTGTTCCAGCATGCCGGCGAGAGTCAGTCGCAGCGCGAAGCCCCCCTTGCTGCGAGGATGAGGCCGGGAAGCTTTGCCGAGTTCGTGGGGCAGGAGCACATCATCGGTGAAGGGCGCGTGCTGAGGAAGAGCATCGAGACTGACCAGCTTCCCTCCATCATTTTCTGGGGGCCGCCGGGGAGCGGAAAGACTACCCTGGCCAACATCGTCGCCAGCGTCACCAAGTCCCACTTCAGCCCCATATCCGCCGTAGCCGCCGGCGTAGCCGACCTGCGCCGCGTCGTAGACGAGGCCAGGGAACGCCGGGGCCTCTATCAGCAGACGACCATTCTCTTCATCGACGAGATACACCGCTTCAACAAGGCCCAGCAGGACACCATCCTCCCTCATGTGGAGAACGGCACCGTCACCCTGATCGGCGCCACCACCGAGAACCCATCCTTCGAGGTAATCTCACCGCTGCTATCACGCTGCCGGGTTTTCACCTTGAACGCCCTCGGCGACGAGGAGCTCAGAGGCATCATCCAGCAGGCGCTGGAGGACGAGGAGCGCGGGCTGGGCGAGATGAACGTCGAGCTGGACACAGACGCTCTCGACCTGCTGCTGGTTATGTCAAATGGGGACGCCAGGGTGGCACTCAACGCGCTGGAACTCGCGGCCTCGACCAGTCCGCCATCTCACGATGGCCGGCGCCACGTCAGGCTCGGCGACATCGAGGACGCCCTTCAGCAACGCGCCCTGCTGTACGACAAGGCCGGCGAGGAGCACTACAACATCATCTCCGCCCTCCACAAGTCCCTCAGGGACTCCGATCCCGACGCCGGCCTTTACTGGCTGGGGAGGATGCTGGAGGCCGGGGAGGCCCCTCTGTACGTCGCCCGGAGGCTGGTACGGTTCGCCTCCGAGGACGTGGGCATGGCCGATCCCCAGGCGCTGGTCGTGGCTATGTCGGCACAGCAGGCCATCCACTTCATCGGAATGCCCGAAGGCAATCTGGCGCTGGCGCAGGCCGCGGTCTATCTGGCCACAGCTCCCAAAAGCAACTCGCTGTACAAAGCCTACGGCAAGGTGCAAGAGGATGTGCAGAAGACGAGGACAGACCCTGTCCCGCTCCATCTGCGCAACCCTGTGACAAATCTGATGCGGGAGACGGGCTACGGCAAGGGCTACAAGTACGCCCACGACTTCCCGGAGCACTATGTAGAGCAGCAGCACCTCCCGGACTCCCTCAAGGACCGGAGATACTACGAACCCGGCGACCAGGGCTTCGAGAGCGAGATCAAGAGCAGGCTGGGCAAATGGCGCAAGGCGCGGAGAAGCGAGGCACCAACGGGAGAAGAGCCCGCCGCGCCGGAATGAAAGCTACACCACGGTATCAGGGGGGAAAACGTCCGGATCATTCCTGTGCTCAACACGAAAGTTCTCAGCAAACTCGTACAGCTGATCCAGCTTCTTCTCCCAGTCCCCAGGCTTGTACTTCTTGACTATCGGGCCGTGTCTGGCGCTACCGTCCCATACTTCGTTGAACACGAGTTTCGAAAATACCTTCCCACTCACTCTGAAGGTATTGGTCGTTCTTTTTCGTACCTGCATTTCACTCCTGGTGACAAGCAGGCCGAACTGATTGAACTTGGCTCTATACCTGGGCCGTACCACCGATCTTATCGATGCAATCTGGGTCACCTTTCTGATAAGATCGTCCGATGGCTGCGGCTTGTCTTGATCCATCTCACTCTCCCTTCGACGTCCTGCCAACCGTTACGACCATTATATCAAAGGCGTGCAACTCAAGAAAGGAGCAGGCGTACTCTCTTGTCTCCCGCCGCGTCGTAGTCGGGAAGGCCCCACGGTTGCCCTCCCCGACAAGCTTTGACCCCACAGCCCGGCTGCCTCGCGAACCTCGCCGGGCGCATGGGGCACGCGGCTCCTGCCTTGAGACGTCCCGCCCGCAGTGCTATAGTATGTCGTGAACTGTCCGCAGCCTGACAATCCCGTCGTGAATGAGACCAGAGTTACAATCCCCTGCGGCGATCTCTCCCTTGAGGGTGTCATGACCGTTCCCGAGGCCGTTTCCCCCCTTTCCGGAGTGGTGGTCTGTCACCCTCACCCATTGTACGGCGGCATAATGGATAACAACGTCGTGATCGCCGTCTGCCAGGCGCTGGCGCAGGAATCCATCGCTTCACTGCGATTCAACTTCCGGGGCGTCGGCGGGAGCCAGGGCAAGCACGACAACGGTGTTGGCGAGAGGAAGGACATCACCGCAGCGCTAGCCATGCTGGCGTTCGAAGAGGCAGTAGACGGCGACAGGATCGGACTATGCGGCTACTCGTTTGGCGCTGGGGTTGCTCTCGAGGTCGCCGCCCGAGCTGAGCAAGTGCAGGCGCTAGCCTTGATATCGCCCCTGCTCTCCCATCCCTCTCCAATAGAGACCTATGCCAGGCCGAAGCTCCTCCTGTGGGGGGATCAGGACCTGGCCCTGCCTACTGCCGATCTCGACCGCTTCACCACCGCGCTTCCGGAGCCGAAGCAGTTCGAGGTCATCTCAGGAGCCGACCACTTCTGGTGGGGCCATGAACATGAGGTTGCGAGCAGAGTCGCCGCATTCTTCGCCGACGAACTGAGTCAGTCATCTCAGGTTAGCTAGGCCAGGCCGTATCCTTTGACCAAACACGGATTCCCGATGTGTCCCGCACACCGCTTGCCAATCCGTTACGAAAGGCTTCCAGAGAAGGCATGGCCGAGAAATGGACCAGATGGGAGCTGCAATTGCAGCCCGATGAGCCGAAGCCAGCAATGATCATGCGGGCCTGAGGCAAGCAGGCCGCAGCACGGTACCAGTCGCATTCCAGCCTCACGTCGCAAACCAGGTACCACACCTTGACGACGTCAGCCTTCCTCCGCAGATAGTCGACATGCCAGTGAAGCCTCCTGCCGCCCTCGATATGGCGGCGCACTCTAGGATGGAGTCCACCGAGAGCACTGCCCGCATAGAGGTAGTATCCAGGAGGGAAAGAGCAGGTCGTCAACTTCCCCACAGATATTGGCATCTCTTTCTTCAGTCTGAGAATCAATGCATACGTGCCCCCAGCGCCTGCCATGAGCCGATTCTAGGCCCGGCATCTGCGAGTGTCAATTTTGGCCGGTTTGCAGGCGGCCAGACGACCGCTCCAGCGCATGGCGTTGTCCGCCGCTAGCCAATATGCTAAACTCGGAACGTGAAGATGGCGCCGACACTAGATGATGAGGGCAAGCCGGGCGGTTCCAGCCGCATAGCGAGGGCAAAGCTACTTCTCCCCATAATCGCGCTGTCCGTGGTGACACTCGATCAACTCTCGAAGATTCTAGTCGTCACCTATATGTATCTGGGTCAGTCGATACCCGGGGAAGGCTTCTTCAGACTCTCATACAGGACAAATACGGGCGGTGCCTTCAGCATCCTGCAAAATCAGGGCTTTCTTCTGACAATCGCCGCAGCGATCGGGATCACGGTTCTCATAGTCTATCTTCGTTACCTCCCTCTGGAGAGTACGCTGCTCAAAGTCGGGCTCGGGCTTGCTATGGGAGGAGCCGTGGGGAATCTCATTGACCGGCTCCGCTTTGGGGAGGTAACGGATTTCATCGACGTGGGCTTCTGGCCGGTGTTCAACCTCGCTGATTCGGCGATTACCATAGGCTCGCTGATCATCGCCTACTACCTGCTGTCAACAGCAAGAGGCAGGGTCCACTAGCAGGAGGGCCTCCAGCATGTCCCCGATCACCGGGACGACCGAAAACTACGAAACCACTAAGGAAAGCGCCGGGCATCGTATCGACAGCTACGTCGCAGAACGATGTGGAATCTCCCGCGCCCGCGTTCAGAAGCTGCTGCGCGACGATCAGGTCACGGTGAACGGCCTCCAGGCAAAGGCCAGCTACAAGCTCAACATCGGCGATCGCGTTGTCGTCAGCCTGCCCCCGCCCGCCCCAACCGGGCTGGTCCCCGAGAATATTCCACTCAATATCATCTACGAGGACAGCGATGTTCTGGTGATCGACAAACCTGCGGGGCTCGTCGTCCATCCTGCAGTAGGCCATTGTACTGGCACACTGGTACATGCCCTTATCGCCCATTGTCCCGAGCTCGCCAGTATCGACGGTTCTGTTCGTCCGGGCATCGTCCACAGACTGGACAAGGACACATCGGGGCTGATGATGGTTGCCAAGAACTTGGCCGCCCAAACAAGCCTTTCTCGCCAGATCAAAGAGCGGTCAATCACGAAAGCTTACGATGCGCTCGTCGAGGGGCATCTCACGCCGGAGCAGGGCGCTATCGAGGCCCCTATCGGCCGCAGTCTCAGAAACAGAAAGCGCATGGCTGTGGTATCTGAGGGCAGAGAGGCACGGACACAATACCGGGTGGTCAAATACATCAATGCGTACACGCTGCTCGAGGCCACTCCGGAAACGGGGCGCACTCACCAAATCAGGGTCCATTTCTCGGCCATTGGCCACTCCATATTCGGCGACCCCGTCTATGGAAGAAAATCGCCGCTGTTGAAACGGCAGTTCCTGCATGCCTGCCTCCTTGGCTTCAAACTGCCCTCCAGCAGCGAATACACGGAATTTGCCTCTGAGCTCCCCCCCGACCTGCGGGAGGCACTGGAGCATCTGATGGCGGACGGCGTCAGCTAGCTGGAACACAAGCAATATGATCGCGCTGCCGGGAGGCAGCGGACAGTCTGCCCTTCTCTCAGAGCTTCTTCTCGATCTTGGCCCATGAGTCGCGCAGAGTCACGGTGCGGTTGAACACTGGTTGTCCGGCTGAAGAGTCCTTCGAGTCAGCACAGAAGTACCCCAGCCGCTCGAACTGAAACCGGCTTTCCGGGGCTGCGCCCGCCAGGCTGGGTTCGACATACGCCGTCAAGGTCTCCAGCGAATCGGGGTTCAAGGCGCTCTCGAAATCGGCGCCCTCCTTCGCATCGCCGGGATTCTCCGTGGTGAAGAGCCGATCGTAAAGGCGCACCTCAGCTTCGATTGCACGGGCAGCCGACACCCAGTGGATGGTTCCCTTGACCTTGCGCCCATCCGGTGCCGATCCCCCGCGTGTCGCCGGATCGTAGGTGCAATGCAGCTCAATCACTTCTCCAGTCTGCTGATCCTTCACCAGTCCAACGCAGGTAATGAAGTATGCGTATCTCAGCCGTACCTCGCGCCCCGGGGCCAGCCGGAAGAACTTGTCCGGCGGGTCCTCCCGAAAATCCTCCTGCTCTATGTACAGAACACGCGAGAACGGCACCGTCCGCGACCCCATGTCCGGGTCTTCAGGGTTGTTGACCGCATCCAACTCCTCAATGTGCTCTTCGGGATAATTATCGATGACAACTCGGAGAGGACGCAGAACGGCCATCGCTCGCGGGGCGCGCTTGTTCAGGTCATCCCGCAGGCAGTGCTCCAGCAGCGCCATATCAATCGTGCTATCGGTCTTGGCAACGCCGATACGCTCGCAGAAACTCCTGATGGACTCGGGTGAGTAGCCGCGTCTCCTGAGTCCCGAAATGGTCGGCATACGGGGATCATCCCACCCGGAGACATGCCCCAACTCCACCAGCTGAAGCAGCTTTCGCTTGCTCATCACTGTGTAGGTGAGGTTCAGGCGGGCGAACTCAATCTGTTTTGGATGGTAGGCTTCCAGCTGGTCGAGGAACCAGTCGTACAGCGGGCGGTGAGCTTCAAACTCCAAGGTGCATATGGAATGGGTTATCCCTTCGACGGAATCCTCAATACCATGAGCCCAATCATACATGGGATAGACGCACCATTTGCTGCCCGTGCGGTGGTGTTCAGCATGAAGAATGCGGTACATGGCCGGATCGCGCAAGTTCAGGTTTGGGGACGCCATGTCAATCTTGGCCCGGAGCACCCGAGACCCGTCCTCGAAGTCCCCCGCCCTCATCCGTTCGAGCAAATCGACGTTCTCTTCGACTGAACGGCTGCGGAACGGACTCTCCTTGCCGGGCTCAGTGAGTGTGCCACGGTACTGCCTGATCTCATCAGCGCTCAGGTCGTCGACATAGGCCTTGCCTGCTCTGGTCAACTGCAGAGCGTAGTCGTACATCTGATCGAAGTAGTCCGACGCGTAGAACAGCCGGTCCCCCCAATCAAACCCGAGCCAGCGGACATCATCTATTATCGACCGGACGTACTCCTCCTCCTCCTTCGTGGGGTTCGTATCGTCAAACCTCAAGTTGCACAGGCCCCCGTACTGAGCCGCGATCCCGAAATTGAGGCAGATGGACTTGGCGTGACCGATGTGCAGATAGCCGTTGGGCTCCGGCGGGAAGCGCGTGTGCACACGCCCGCCGTACCTGCCGCTCTCGAGGTCCTCTTTGATAATACTTCGAATGAAGTCGCTGGGGGCCGCCGATTCCGGTGTAGTCATGATGCGATTCAGAGACAGGCTGTGTTCTCCGCGTCGGCGAGGCGACTTGGCCTCCGCCAACGTGTTTCAGCCTCACCCTAAGTTACAGTTTGCGATCTCCCTTGTCAAGGATCGATCTGACAGGGTATCGTCGAATAGACTCCAACTTGCGGTGGTGCTAGAATAGGAGTCGTTTGAGGGAAGACACCCTCCCTGCATTGCGCAACGACAGTGGAATAACCCTTCAGCCGATAGCCATGAGCGAAGAGAACATTCGGGTGCGTTTTGCCCCCAGTCCCACCGGATACCCGCACATAGGGAATATCAGGACAGCCCTGTTCAACTGGTTGTTCGCACGGCACAGCGGCGGCACGTTCATCGTCCGCATCGAGGACACCGATCAGTCGCGCAAGGTGGAAGACGCGCTGGAGTCTATCCTGGGTAGCCTTCGGTGGCTGGGACTCGACTGGGACGAGGGGCCCGACAAGGGCGGGGACTACGGGCCGTACTTTCAGTCTCAGCGGCTCGACCTGTATCAAAAGCACGCCCGGCAACTGCTGGACAACGGCCACGCGTATAGTTGCTACTGCTCCGCGGAGCGGCTTGCCCGAATGCGAGACGAGATGGCCGAGAGAAAAGAGTCGATGCGCAGCTACGACCGCCGCTGTCGCGATCTGACGCCCGAGGAGCGAGCAGGATTCGAAGCTCAGGGCATCGAGCCGGTGGTCCGCTTCAAGGTGCCGATTGACGGGCAGACAACGTTCCACGACCTCGTCCGCGGCGATATAACATTCGACAACAGCGAGTTGGACGATCTGGTGCTGATGAAATCGGACGGCTATCCCACATATCACCTGGCCAACATAGTCGACGACCACCTCATGAGAATCACTCACGTATTGCGGGCCGACGAGTGGCTGTCATCCACACCAAAACACGTTCTGCTGTACGGGGCGTTCGAATGGCAACCGCCTCTGTTTGCCCACCTGCCAATGATTCTGGGTCCGGACAAGGCGAAGCTGAGCAAGCGCCACGGGGCTGCGGCAGTCACCGAGTTCCGTGAGCAGGGATATCTTCCTCAGGCCATGCTGAACCTCATGGCGCTTCTGGGATGGGCGCTTGATGACAAGGCGGAGATCTTCACCACCGAAGAACTGGTTGAGCATTTCTCCATCAAGCGGATCAGCAAAACCGCTGCTGTCTTCAGTCATGATAAGCTCAAATGGATGAACGGGTTCTACATCCGTAACATGAGCGCGGAGGAACTGGCGGAACATTTGATCCCCTTCTTCGAGAGAGATCTGCCGCCTGCAGTGATGCGACCTGTCTCGCGGGAATACGTCCTTCAGATGGCCCCGCTAATCCAGGAGCGGCTGACGACCCTCGGGGAAGCCGCCGAGGCATTTGGCTTCTTCTTTGCCGACGAGCTGACTCATGACCCCGGACTGCTTCTCGGAAAGAAGCTGACACAGGAGAACGCTGTCAGCGGTCTCGTCGCCGCGTTAGGCAGGCTCCAGGAGATTCAATTCGACGCTTCGACCCTCGAAGAGACGCTCCGTTCCCTTGCCACGCAGATGGGACTCAAGACCGGGGACTTCTTCGGCCTGCTGAGGGTGGCGACCACCGGGCGCACAGCTGCTCCGCCACTCTTCCAAACGATGGAGGCGCTGGGCAAGAACAGATGCCTCAAGCGCATCAAGGCTGCGCTCGAGACGCTACAGGGCGACATCTAGTCCGTCCTGAAAGACCGAATGTACCCTCGATCCTTCCGCACCATTCTCGTCCCGGGAAATCCTCGGGGAAGAGGTAACTGCTCGTCTAACGTGATGAGCACCAAGTCGGGGCAGCGCGGCAAAGACATGCGCTGTCTTGCACGGGGCCCTTGACGCGCCGATAGTGGGTGCGGTACACTCTCGTCAAAGATGGCGCTTGCCGACAGCCTGGGACTATTTTGGCTCCCGGCCGACAACGACTACTACAACCACGCCGGCGCAACCCGCAAGAACCAAGGAGCAGTACACGCACCATGGGCTACCTGATCGGCATCGTCATAATTGCGGTGACCGTTGTGTTCTTCTTCCTGCTCGCGGTCGTTATCGGTGTCCCATGGTCCGAAGACAGCTATAAGGACCAAGGCCACCGATTGCTGAGCGAGAACAGCCCTGACCCCGGAATCCTGAGAGACACCATCGAAGGGCTGTCTGCGTGCGACGACCAAGAGGCAAAGGATCTGATCGCTCACCTGACGGTCAGACTCCTGGAGGAGGAGGAGGCCGTCGAGGATGACCAGGAAGAGGCCTAGAAGCCTTCGGCAGACCTAAGGCAACCAACCGGCACCGGCATCCCGCTCCACATCGCCCCACCTGGCAACTCCAACCCAAGATACAGAACAGAGGTGTCTACGTCCCCGGCGATGCCCAATCCTTGTATGCATTCTGACCCACACTATGTGATATTTACACACAGTGTGGGCATGCAAAGTGTGCGCAAATCGGGAGCCTCGGCATACCAGGGGGCATGCGGTCCATGGGCGCCATACTGCGGCTTCCATGCATGTATCCGATCGTCAGTCGTTCTGCGATCCTGTTTCCAGCCTGGGCAGGCCAGCCACGTGGTCAATTCATCAGCCCGCCTTGCAGACTATGGAGGCCAATGCCAAGGTCGCTGTAAGGCAGTCTCGTCATGAGATCAATCATATAGTCGTTCAGCCAGTATAGCAGGCCGCTCTCGGTGCCGAATATCCCCGTCGTCAACTCAGCCATCGCCTGTGCGTTCTGGGATTAGGCGCCGATGTCGGCCCCCAGATTGGTGATTGCGCTCCCCAGCTCACGTATGAAGTCACCCCATAAAGCCACTGCGAACTTCACCAGAAACTGCACCTGCAGTTGCTCGATCTCCGGAATCATGCATCACCTCCAAGTTCGGCCCCCACGATCAATTCTCCACTGAAGCAGGTTCTGCCACAATCCTACGTCTGTACCTTTCCGTCCTGTACTTTGGTAAGATCCAGCCGAAAACCCGGTACCTGGTGCAGGCCAGACTTCTCCTCAGTGGCAGCACACGCGTTCGGAACACTACGTTGCCCCTTATGTCAACACCCCCCCCTGCCAGATATGGGTGTGTCCATGCCGACACGTAAATCGCCGAACTCCCCAACCGTGTCCAGCAATGAGGCCCTGAGATCAAAATCTGAGCGTTTTTCTAGCTGAGGGATAGGGTGGGGTGGGGTGGCGAGGCGTCTTCGCTCTTTTCGTTGGTCGCCGGGGTCGCTGGCCTGCCTCTTGCCGCCACGGGCACCAGCGCGCAGGCGCAGCCAGGGCCATCCATCCGCGCAGATGATCTTCCAGGCTTGCAGCCAGTGGGCCGCGGCTCCGCCTCACGGCAGCATCCGGGAGCGGTCACCCCGACACGCCTATTCGATCGTGATCGAGGTCCAGGACAGACAGCGAGGTCCGTCGTGGCAAGGCAAATCATCGGGAAAGTGGCAGAAGACAAAGCTATGCCGGCTGAGACCCTTGCAGCTTCGACTGTGTTTTGATCTCTTCGGCTCTCCGCCAGAACATATAGCCAGCGAATCCAAATACACACACAGCCACAGCGGGCACAAGCTCGTAGC
>JAZFSU010000269.1:0-5650 GCA_036446335.1 Dehalococcoidia bacterium
CGGCAACCGCCAGATGATCCTGTCTCCCCCCCGCCACGGCAAGACACAGCTGCTGATTGACTTCTGCATCTGGATCATCCTGCGGTGGCCCAACTTTCGCATTCTGTGGATCGCGTCCAACTCTCAGCTCGCTGAGGACTGGACATCATCGATGGAAGACCAGTTCGAGAACAACGAAGAGATCATCAACCGGTTCCTGCCGCCGAACAAGGCATTCAAGCCAGCATCACGATCGGGGAAGTCATGGTCGAGGAAGCAGTTCACGATTGGCACGCGCACGGTATCGGGCATCAAGTCCCCGACTATGCAAGCAGTTGGACGAGAAGGACGCATCCTGTCAAGGGACGTAGATTTCATGATCGTGGACGACATCGACGACGACAAATCCACGATCCAACCCGGCGCAAGGGTGGCGACCCGACACTGGTTTACTGTCACCGCAGGCTCCAGAGTCATGGACCACACCGGAGTTGTCGTCATCGGAAGCCGTCAGCACCCTGACGACCTCTATGGGTATTTGCTCGACAACGCAGAGTGGCGGACAGACGTTTATGCCGCCCACAACCCCGAATGTGGCCTCCCCGAAGCCGACGAAAAGATCCACTGGGACTGCATGTTGTTCCCCGAACTCAACCCCTATCGGTGGTTGCAGTCGCAACGGAGAGCATTCGAGATCTCAGGCGGAGACGCCCTATTCCAGATGGTCTATCAGAACGTAGCCATCGCAGAAGGTCTCCTGATCTTCGATCCTGACAAGATGAGAGCCTGTCGTACCAGTCGCATAGTTGGCGAAATCCCTGACTTCTCAGTACTTGTGGCCGGTCTGGACCCCTCGGTCGCCGGATACCAGTCGGTGTTCCTGTGGGCCTTCAATCGGATCACCAAACGGATGATCATGGTCGATCTGGTGCAGGACGCCGGGGCCGGAGTGCCTGGGTTCCTCAACATTTTGACGGCCTGGACCGAGAAGTACCCCGATCTCCGACATTGGGTGATAGAAGAGAACGGCTTCCAACGCGGATACGCCACCGACACCGATGTCAGGACGTTCGTAGCCGAACACGGCATCCACCTCGAAGGTCACCAGACACAAAAGAACAAGTGGGACGAGAAGATCGGCCTCACCGCTCTCGCAAAGAACTTCGAGCAGACCATCACCGTCGTAGATGAGACCACCAATCGTGAAACCAAGTACCCGATGGTGGACCTCCCCTACGGTAATCCCGAGTCGATGCGGAAGACAGACCTCTACATCGCACAGGCTCAATATTTCAGTCGCGAAGCAGCATCTGCTAACTCGAATGCTCGCCGTGGTTACAAGTCTGACGTACTCATGGCATCATGGTTCCCGATGAAGGCCATCAGACGTTGGGTAAAGGAATACGAATCAGAGATTGCATACGAGTACGACCAGTCGTTTGCGACCTTCAGGACAATGGATTGGAATGAGGCACCGTGGGCGACGTAGATTATCTACTTCCATCAGTTAGACCAACGATGAGTCTGGAAGAAGTCATCCAGCGCATCACCTACCTCCAGTCGCTGCACGCCTCAGTACTACCAGCACGGTCACGGACCCGTGCCATCCTCGATGGTGGGGTAAGCGGTATTCAACAGCTGCTCGGCACCACCCTTGACAGCATCGATGAACTGCTCCCGATCCCTCCGTTGATGCACTCGGCCATCGGACGCCTCGCACAGAAGATCGGCGGATCACTCCCCGACCTCAAGATCCCCGAATACGGATACAAGGACTCAGAGAAGGCCAGAGCGCGAGCTGAGAAGACAGAACGGATCGTCGATTCCTACGACCGCACCTCACGACTGGAACTTCAGCTGCCGCAGGTGGCACGCTGGCTTCCCGGCTACGGCTTCGCGGTGTGGATCATCAAGGACCAAGTAGACCAGCACGGCAACCGCTACCCGCACGCCGAGTTGCGTGACCCCTACGACTGCTTCCCCGGTAGCTGGAACGTGGGTCAGCAGCCAGAAGAGCTGGCCACCATCAGGCAGGTCCCGCTCACCCACCTCGAAATGGTCTACCCAGGACTCAGAGCCAGGATCGTCGCCAAGCGGCCCAGGGCCACAGGCGGTGCTTTGATCCTTGGGAACATCAACCCTGGATCGTGGGCCAACACCGGAGGCGAGGGTGTTCTCGTCGCTGAGTACTACTGCCCCGAAGGGACCTGGGTAGTCATCCCCGAACACGAGATCCTGTTGGAGTGGATGCCGAATCCGATCGCCCCAATGAACCGCTTCGTCATCCCCAAGAGATTCTCCTTCAACGCTCTCAGTGGTCACTACGACCACACCATCGGACTATTGGCGATGATGGCTCGTATCAACGTGCTGCAATACATCGCTCTCGAAGACGCCGTGTTCACCGAGACCAACGTGTACGGCCAGTCGCTGGAAGGCGACAAGTATCGGAAGGGGCGCAAGAGTGTCAACAGGTTCGAAGCAGGCACCCGAGTCGAGAAGCCAATCGCCAACATTGGGTACCAGCAGTTCCAAGGCATCGACCGAATGGAGCGGTACCTCCGAATGGGAGTGTCCTATCCAGTCACTGATGACGCCCAATCCCCCAACTCTTTCGTCACAGGTAAAGGCTTGGATACTCTTACAGGCGCAATCGATCTTGAGATCAAGGAATATCACAAGGTCCTGAGGTACGCACTTCAGGACCTCGACGAACGGAGGCTGATGTGGGACGAAGCCAGGAACGCTGGAATGAGACGACCGCTGGTAGGCCGTGGTCGGAAGAGATCCGAGTTGTACGACCCTGGGACGGACATCGACGGTCAGTACGAGACTCGTCGGGTATTTGGCCTTATGGCAGGTTGGGACGAACCCGACAAAGTAGTGATGGGGTTGCAGCTACAGCAGGCAGGTAACATCTCCCGGCTCGACTTCCAAGAGAACATGGACGGAATGGAGAACATCACTCAGACGAACGACCGCATCAGGTCCGACAACGCTGAGGAAGCTCTCAACGAAATCCTAAAGACAGAGGCAGTCGATCCACAGGACCCGGCTTTGCAGGCAAAAGCCAAGATGACTCTCATTGAGATCATGTTGGAGCCTGACAAGATCTTGGACATACTCAAAAAGCATCACACGCCGCAAGACCCGCAGCAGTCACCAGAGGAACAAGCGTTTCTCGAAGAACAGGGTCCAGTAGACAACCCGTTTGAAGGTGGCCAGCCAGATGTAGCAACGGTCCTAAGCCGCCTCGAAGCAGGAGGCGCTTCACAGGCAGGCGTGCAAACCGTCGGTAGACTTTAAGGATTCAGCATGGCTCGAACGAGACAAGGTCGGGGAGGCCCGAGGACGCCAAACAAGCCCGCTCCCGTTTCGGGACCGGGGGCGCTTTCGCGCAGAACTGATGGTGGGCCAGGTCAGCCCATACGTTCGTTTCCCGCCGAGTTTCAGGGCCAAAGGCAGCAACTTGCTGGACAGCAGGCTGCTGCTCCGCTGAAGAGGGCAGGGTCTCCCACCAATGTTCCCGGTGGGGGTGCCCGCCCTCAGCCGCCTCAGCCATTGTCGGTGTTCCAACCGTCTGCACGGCCCAATGAGGCCAACACTGCCGGTATCCCCTTCGGACCGGGGGCAGGCGCAGCCAGTTCTGCGAACAACGACATCCTGTTGACACTCCAGGGGATAGGCGCTGCCTTCCCATCTGAAGCAATCACTCGTTTGATGAGGTATGTGCAAAGAGACAGACAAGTCAGAGGCGTCTGATGTCTGAGCCGTGGGTCTTTTATGACATTTCACTAGAAAACGACGACCTCGATTACATCGAGGAACGACGCGAAGAGATAGAGGCTGTCTCCAGAGCCGCTGGCGGTAATGTGGGGCAGATTCTGACTGACATCATCAGGCTCTACCCTGATCTGAATCCCGAGATCGCTACTGGGTTGGCCTTGTCAGGTGTCCCGGCAGATCACCCCATCACTCAGGAAATCGCCCTAGAGCAAGCCAGACACGATTCCTCCATCATGGAGACCATCTTTAAGGGCACCGTCCGTATCGGGATTACGGTGCTGGACACCATTCCCGACACGCTCTCCACTGCGTTGCGGACAGGGGTATACATGTTCGGTGGCTCAGACGAGCATTCGTTTATGGCCCCGTGGTCTGCATTGACGTTGGCCGGTCCCGGTGACTCTGTGTTCGCCGTCAGCCAGTTCTTGCAGGGCAAGCCTGTAGACCTGGGCGCTGGTTTCCTCCCTGAAGGCACTCCTGTTGAGGAACGGGAGAATTACAAGCAGTTCATCTTGGACGGGATGGACCCCATCGCAGCCAAGGCCAAGTCTATTCGGGAACAGGGCTGGCCGGTACGGGAGACAGCTCGCGCGCTGAGATCCGGTGGGAATGTCAGGGGAGTCCCTGGCGCATCTCCTGGTCAGCTCTTCGTTTTGGGGACCGGCTGGATTCCTGGTCCGCTCCGAGTAGACCCTGGCACACGAGAGTTCGAATTGGTCTCAGGAATGGCCGACGCTGCTTGGCGTATAGCTGAACCGTCTAACGCGTTGATGAAGATGGCCATGTTCGAGGCTCGTGCTGTTCGCATGTTTCATGGAGTGGAGAACGCCATTCCGTCTCAGTACACCAGCTTCTTCAGGGCAGAACAGCTGCTACCGAGCAACCGTGTAGGTCTTCGGTTCAGAGGTTCTGCAACCAGAAACCAGGAGTTGCTGAAGCCGGGAAGTAACGCCCTTAATACTCAATGGGACGCTGGAAGGCTTGTTGGGCCTCGCTCCACAGTCAACGCTCAGAGTCTTAGAGAGTGGAGTGGCACTCCTGATGGAAAGAAGTTCTTCCAAGCCGCCGTAGACAACGATGACTTCCTCACCACCATGAAGATGTTCAAGGGTCAGACCCTCGCCACCGACAGATCTTTCCTAGGTGCAGTCACTGACTCCAAGAATGCCGACGAGATCTTCAGTCTTATGGGCAACCAGATTCAATCAAGGGGTCGTTTACTAAAGAAGCCGGTCCAGACATCGTTGACCAGTTCGATCGCCGCTAGGTCTCCCATGTTGCAACGAGCAGCAGAAGGCGATTTCGGGGGGGTCGCCCGCGCTCTATCACCGGCCAGAACAGTCTCACGCAAGTTGGGCGCAGCCTTCGGAGGCACCGGGAAGGGTGGAGTGGCCATTTCCGAAGCGCAGGCAGCAACCGGTGAGATGCTCGGAGAGTTCGGTGGACTCCGTGCGGGGCTTCGCGAGTCTTCAGAGAACACCGAATGGACCCACCTATTCAAGGAAATGGCCGGATATGGCCTGAGTACCGAGAACCTGGATAAGGGACTTCAGCAGCTTGACGACTTCCTAATCCAGGGAGGATTCAACACGGCCGACAGGTCGAAGTTCTTGAGGACCTGGGCCGACCTGCCCAAGGGAGCCAAACAAGACGAGGCGTGGCAAGTTCTTTCCCGAGTTCTCGCAGAGCTAGAACTGAAGATGATCAAGAAGGGCATCCCTCCCAACATCGCTCGTCACGTTTCAGGAGTCTTCAACGACCTTGAAGAGATGAAGGTCTACTTCGGTGAGCAGTTGTTCGGTGACCCTGCGTTCTTTACGGGAACCGAATTCAAGAACGGTCGCCCTTCAGCAACTCAGCACATCATGACAGAGTTCATGCAGTC
>JAZFSU010000270.1:0-5909 GCA_036446335.1 Dehalococcoidia bacterium
GGGCGAGGATGTGGTCGCGGGCATCCGCACGCCGAATGCGCTGAACAACTACTGCAAGCAGCCTGGACAGAACGATACGCTGCCCTCCCTTGAGGACGCGCTGCCCGAGCTGTACAGGCAACTCGTCGGAATCCGGGACAAACTTGAAGCGCACTACAAGAATATGCAGGATATTGAGTTCACTATCGAGCATGGTCGTCTTTGGATGCTCCAGACCCGGGTTGGAAAGCGCAACGGCATGGCCGCGGTGCGGATGGCCATGGAGATGCTGGACGAGGGAATGATCGATGAGAGGACCGCGTTGCAGCGCGTGAACCCGGAACAGCTCGATGAGTTGCTGCACCCGATGCTCGACCCGGCTGCGGAGGAGACGGTCACCACGTTGGCAAAAGGGCTTGCGGCTGGGCCTGGCGGTGCTGTTGGCAAGATCGTTTTGAATAGCGAGCGGGCTCGCGATCTTGGCAAGAAAGGTGAGAAGATTGTCCTTGTACGCATCGAGACGAGCCCCGAGGATGTCGACGGCATGCATGCCGCAGAGGGCATTCTCACGGCCCGCGGCGGAATGACCAGTCACGCTGCGCTGGTCGCAAGGGGATGGGGCAAGTGCTGTATCGTTGGCTGCGGAGAGCTGGAAATAGACTACCGGGCCCGTACGGTCAAGGCGGCTGGCAGGACGCTCAACGAGGGCGACTGGATCAGTATGAACGGATCCAAAGGTATAGTGTACGAAGGGCAGGTCCCGGTGGTCGCGGCGGACCCCGAAACCAACCCCTGGTACAATAAGCTGATGGAACTTGCGGACAAAACGCGCAGGCTGGGCATCCGCACCAATGCCGACCGGCCTGACGATGCCAAAGTGGCGGTCAAGTTTGGCGCTGAGGGCATAGGGCTGTGCCGAACCGAGCACATGTTCTTTGAGGGCGATCGCATTGTGTCGGTGAGGAAGATGATACTCGCGGATGATGAAGAAGGCCGCAAGAAGGCGCTGGAAGAGCTGTTGCCGTTGCAGCGCAACGACTTCATCGAGATCTTCAGGGCGCTCGAGGGCCGCCCGGCGACGATTCGTTTCCTCGATCCTCCACTTCACGAGTTCGTCCCGCAGGATGAGAAGGGACAGAAGGAGATGGCGAGCGCCATGAATGTCGGCGTGGACACTATCAGGGGGAAGGTGGACTCGCTTCATGAGTTCAACCCCATGCTGGGTCATCGTGGCTGTCGCCTAGGGATTACGTACCCCGAAATCACTGCGATGCAGGCACGGGCTATTATCGAGGCGGCCTATGTGGTTGAGGGCGCCAAGGCTGAGATCATGATCCCTCTAGTTGGGCACGTGAAGGAGTTGGCCAACCAGAAGAAGATCGTGCTTGATGTGTTTGGGCAGATAAAGGCCGAGAGGAGCGACCAGGTCGCACCGGACATCAAGATCGGCACGATGATAGAAGTGCCCCGTGGAGCAGTCACGGCTGACGAAATCGCTGCTGAGGCCGAGTTCTTCAGCTTCGGCACGAATGACCTGACCCAGATGGGATGCGGCTTCAGTCGCGACGATGCCGGCAAGTTCCTTGGCGAGTATGTCAGTCTGGGGATCTATGATCACGACCCGTTCAAGACTCTGGATTTCACTGGGGTTGGGGAGCTGGTCCGCATCGCTGTCGAAAAGGGCAGGAAAGCTCGCCCGGATCTCAAGCTGGGTATCTGTGGCGAACATGGCGGCGACCCGAAATCCATTGAGTTCTTTCACCGAGTGGGGCTCGACTACGTCAGTTGTTCGCCCTTTCGTGTGCCGATCGCGAGGCTGGCTGCTGCTCAGGCAGCCCTGGCGACGCAGTAGGTGACGTCGGAGGTGAGGCTGACACTCGCGCGTGCCGAACCGGATGGATGGGCCTCCGCCATCTCGGGAAAGTCAGGGCCACCTATGCGTGATCCACGACGACAATCGCGGTCGCCGCTTAGAAGGGGAATGTGCGTTGTCGGAGGTGTGGGCTATCATGGCTGACCATTGCATACGCCATCGGTTGGAGGACAGGGAGGATAACCTTTCTCCTTTTGCGTCCAAGAGTAAGCTGGCGCGGAGGGACTTCGAGGAAGAACCGTCCTCCATGCGTACCGAGTTCCAACGAGATAGGGACCGCATCATCCACTCGAATGCCTTCCGTCGACTGAAGCATAAGACCCAGGTGTTTGTCGCTCCTTTGGGTGACCACTACGTTACACGGCTCACCCACACCTTGGAGGTCTCACAGATCGGGCGTTCCATCGCCCGAGCCCTGAACTTGAACGAGGACCTTGCTGAGGCCATCTCTCTTGGACACGATTTGGGGCATACTCCCTTCGGGCACGTAGGGGAGGAGGTGCTCAATGATCTCTACACCATGGGTTTCAGTCACAATCAGCAAAGCCTGAGGGTCGTCGAATTGCTGGAGAAGGACGGCAGGGGATTGAATCTCACTCGGGAAGTGAGAGAGGGCATATTGAAGCACTCCAAGAGCAAGGAAGACATCCTGGGACCTGTCTGCGATCTTCCCTCCACCCTGGAGGCTCAGGTGTGCAAGCTGGCGGACTCGGTTGCCTACATCAATCACGACATCGGGGATGCCTTGAGAGCCGGACTCCTTGTTGAGTCCGACTTGCCGACGGCCTCTATTGCCGTCCTTGGGAGGTCGCCGTCCGCTAGGATTAATGCCATGGTTTGTGATATCATTGAGCAGTCCTGGGCGGTGACTGGTCCGGCGGTAGATGAAAGGCCGGTGATCGCGATGAGCCCAACTGTCTCGGAGGCCGCGAACAACCTGCGCCGGTTCCTCTTCCGGAACGTGTATGAGGTTCAGACCACAAGGGAGGAAACCGAGAAGGCACGGCAAGTGGTTCGTTTCCTGTACAAGTATTTCGTCGAGAACCCGGATAGGGTCCCCAGTGAGCTGGCCAGTCGCGGCGACATGGATAGTGCGGTTGTCGACCATATCGCGGGCATGACAGACAATTATGCTATGAGACTGGCTGAGGAGTTGGGCGCTTTCGCTTTGAAACGCTGAGGTTTGCACGATGGGCTCTGTTGATGAGGTAAAGCAAAGGCTTGACATCGTCACCCTAGTTGAGGGTTATGTCGGGCTCGCGAAGTCGGGGCGCTACTTCAAAGCCTGCTGCCCGTTTCATGAGGAGAAGACGCCCTCATTCTTTGTCTTCCCAGACAGGCAGACCTGGAAGTGTTTTGGCTGCGGCGCAGGAGGAGACCTGGTTTCCTTTGTGATGCGGAAGGAATCACTTGATTTTGGCCAGGCGCTGAAGATGCTGGCGGAGAGGGCTGGGGTCTCCCTGCCTCGCAGGAGAGAGGTCGCACAGGACAGGGGCACCGACAAACTCCACGGCATAAATGAAGCGGCGGCGCAATACTATCATACCGCGTTGCTGGAATCTCCCAAGGCTGAGCAGGCGCGGCATTATGTCAAGAGACGTGGCCTCGATCAGCAAGCCCTGGTCGATTTCCGGTTGGGATTCAGTTCGGGAGATGGGCTCAAGAACCACCTGCTGGACAAGGGATTCCAGTTGAGCGAGCTCCTTGCTCTGGGGCTGGTCAGGGAGAAGGACGGCAGGGCGTTTGACCAGTATCGCGGCCGCCTGATATATCCGATCCTGGATATTAAGGGAAACGTGTTGGGGTTTGGTGCTCGTGCGTTGGACGACTCGCAGCCGAAGTACTTGAACTCACCGCAGTCGGCTGTCTTCGACAAGAGTGCCCTACTCTATGGGATCGATCGCGCCAAAGGGGCGATCCGCGAGAAGAACCTTGTGATCGTTGTCGAAGGGTACATGGACGTCATCGCGGCACACCAGCATGGAATGTCCAACGTGGTGGCTTCGATGGGCACAGCTCTCACAGAGAAGCAGATAGGCCTGGTCAGGGACCTGACCGGGAGGCTGGCCTTTGCCCTTGACCCGGATGCGGCTGGCAACGCAGCTACTCTGCGCGGGGTAGAAGTGGCACGCCGCTCCCTCGATCGAGAACACGTGGCGATGCCCAGTCTTCTGGGGGCCACTTCGAGGCTCAAGGCTGAGTTGAGCATAATCACCCTACCCAAGGGCAAGGACCCTGACACGCTGATCCGTGAAGACCCGCAATTGTGGCAGCAGTTGGTTGAGGATGCCACGCCGCTCGTGGACCACCTGATGGCTGTGGTCACATCGCGGTTGGACTTGACACGGCCAGAGGGGAAGTCGCAGGCAAGCGAGCAGCTTCTGCCGATCATCGCCGAACTGGGGGATGACGTGAAACGGGAGTTCTATCTGGGCAGGTTGGCTGCTCTGCTCGGGGTCACCGAGAGGACGCTCGCTGGAATGGCAGCCCGCATGCACAGGCCCCAGAAGAAGAAGGTGGCAAAGGCCGAGGCCCAGCCGGTTGCTCCTGGACGCTACGGAGACGCGTTGGAGGAGCATTGTCTCTCACTGCTTCTGCAGCATCCTGAGCTCAGTGGCAGGGCTGAGGGACTCCTTGCCGAGCACTTCGAGCGAAGCGAGAACAGGGAGATATTCATGGCGTGGCGAGATGCCTCCGACCCTGAAGAAGCGCAGGAGGGCGTCGGCGTTGAGCTCGAAGGGCATCGCGCGGCGCTTGCATCCAGGGTCCTGCCGCCGGGTGATGAGACGGAGCGCGAAGCGGAACTTGCCGCCTGTATGTGTCGATTGGAGGAGAGACGGCTGAGGCTCTACGAAGAGTTCACTACTTTGGAAGGTATGGCTATGGTCAGTGATGGTGCGGAACTCGATCCGACAGAGTTGGCCGCCATCCAGCAGCGGACCGTGGAAGTCGATGCGCAGTTGGTCAAGAGAATGCAAGAGAGGACCGGAACGACCTTATCCTCATAGAGGGAATGAATGACAGACGACCGAAAAGAGCTTGGTGAGTTTATGCAGAAACAGGATGGCCGAGGGCCGAGCGACCCGCTAGCGCCCGGACACGATTCGGAGGAGGAGGCGGAGGCGGAGCGCGAAGGCTTCCTTTTCGCCCCTGCGCCTAGCAGCGAGCCCAGACCGGACTCGGCAGGTGCGCTGGCCGGCCTGGCTGCGGAGGAAGGCCCAACTGAGACCGAGATTTGGGATGAGGAGGCCGAGGTTGAGGAGCCGGAGCCAGCGGCGCCGGTTCTCGAGGCGGCTGGGCTGGAACTGGAGGAAATGATTGATGACCCGGTGCGGATGTACCTTCGCGAGATGGGCCGGGTGTCGCTGCTCAGCGCTCGAGAGGAGAAGGTGCTGGCGAGGCGGATGGAGGAAGGCAGGCATCTCAGGCGGATTGAGGAGGACTGGCTCAACGAATACGGGGAGTTCCCCGGGGCCGTCGACCTCGCGATTGTTTTGGTGGCCAGGCTTATCCGAGCTCTCCCCTATATTGCTGCACTCGAGGAGGAACTCGAACTGGGGCAGCCGGCCACAGTGAATCAGAGGATATCCGATACGAAGCTGCGCACTGCGATCGACGGCGAGATCGGTTCCCAAATGGCGACTGGAGTGGCCAAAAGGATCGCCGTCGAGCTGGGCGAAGCGGAGCGCGCGCTGAAAGACCTTTCGCTCCTGATCGCTGTCCTTCCCCAGAGCGTGCTCGATATCATCGGCGACAAGTACTCGTTTCCAGATCTTGTCGGTGTGGATTCGGAGCCGGGATTTCGTGCCGGCCTCGAAACTTGCGAGGCCGATCTGCAGGAACACAGGGAACGGCTGAAGGGCGAGGGGCTAAGAGCGCAGCGGCATCTGGTGGAGGCCAACCTGCGACTGGTGGTCAGCATTGCCAAGAAGTACATCGGAAGGGGCATGTCGCTGCTCGACCTCATCCAGGAGGGCAACATCGGGCTGATCCGAGCCGTGGAGAAGTTCGACTATCGAAAAGGCTATAAGTTCAGCACCTATGCCACATGGTGGAT
>JAZFSU010000271.1:0-11534 GCA_036446335.1 Dehalococcoidia bacterium
CTTGGCCGATGGGCCGTCTGGCTGGGACGCGGATGCCGCTGGTGGTGCCACGTTCACCGTTCGGGATCTCTCATGGTCCCAGGCAGACAGGGACTACACCAACCAGGCTACCGATGAACATGTCAACGTCCTGATCTACGACTCCGCATACAATCAGAGTTTCTCCTGGTTTGGTGCGTGGCAGACCGCCTTTGAATGGGAGACAACGGAGGGCTACGTTAGGAAGACTACGGTAGGTGGATATCCAGCCTTCAAGTCTTTCAGCGACCCTGACAGCTACGCCATGATGGTGTTCGTGGCGGAGAGATTTCTCGTGATAGTCAGTTCCGAGAGAGAAGCCTCGCTTGACCAGTTCACGAACAGGCTGGACTACGGCGGAATTGCGTTCGTGCAATAGGCCATCTCCGGATGAGGACAACGAGCGGCGACTCCCGGTTTGCCGGGAGTCGCCGCTCTACATTCGTCAAGACGTAACATTGAGCTAGCAGGCCCGGGCCGTCTCCCCGCGGCTGTCCTTCTTGAGCTGCACCATGAGGATCGCCACGTCAGCGGGGTTCACACCATAGATACGTGAGGCTTGACCCAACGTGGCAGGCTGGAAATGCTTCAGCCTCTCCCGGGCCTCTTTGCGAAACCCGTTGACACTGTCATAATCGAATCCCACGGGAATGGGCCGCTCCTCCAGTCGGCTGACCCGCTCGACTTCAGCCAACTGCCTCTGAATGTACCCCTCGTACTTGGCCTCGATCTCCACCTGCTCGCGGCAGTCCGGGCTGAGGTCTCCCTTGCCAAAGTCGAGGTCGATCAACAGCTCGTAGTCAATCTCGGGACGGCGCAAGAACTCAAGCGCACTGATACTGCGCCCCATTGGCGGAACGTGATGCCTGGCCAGCAGAGCATCTAGCGCATCGCCAGGGCTGAAGTGAGCCCGGCCCAACCGGCCCAACTCCTCGGCAACGTCCTGGCGCTTCGCTTCGACCTCGCTGCGCCGGTCTATAGATACGAGGCCGAGGCTGTGGCCAATAGGAGTTAGCCTCAAGTCGGCGTTGTCATGGCGGAGAAGAAGCCGGTACTCCGCCCGCGACGTCAGAAGCCGGTAAGGCTCAGTGAGTTCCCTGGTCACCAGGTCATCGATCATAACTCCGATGTAGGCTTGATCGCGACGCAGTATGAGCGGAGGCCTGCCCTTGATCTTCAGAGCGGCGTTGATGCCTGCGACCAGGCCCTGTCCCGCCGCTTCCTCATATCCGGAAGTCCCGTTGATCTGGCCCGCGAGGAACAGCCCAGGGACGAGCTTCGTCTCGAGCGTGGCCAGGAGCTGGCTCGGTGGCACGTAGTCGTATTCGATGGCATAGCCGACTCGCATTATCTCGGCCCTCTCCAGAGCCGGGATAGTGCGCAGCATCGCAAGCTGAACGTCCCCGGGAAGGCTGGTGTTGGCCCCCTGGACATAGACCTCGTTCGTGTGCCACCCTTCAGGCTCCAGGAACAGCCCGTGCGCTTCCTTGTCAGCGAAACGTACTATCTTGTCCTCTATGGAAGGACAGTAGCGAGGCCCGATCCCTTCGATGAACCCCGTGAACAACGGGGCGCGATGAATATTGGAGCGAATCACCTCGTGAGTCCTCTCGTTGGTGTAGACCAGATAGCACGGAAGCTGCTGGCGCCAGCCGATTGCCCCTGCCTGAGGATAGACTGGACTGGGTAACGAGCGGTACGGAGACTCCTCCGGCAAAGTGAAGCTGAAGCGGAGGGGAACCTCGCTGCCTGGCTGGGGAATGGTCTTGCTGAAATCAATTGTCCTGGCGTCGATGCGAGGTGGCGTGCCAGTCTTCAGCCGGCCCAGAGGAAACCCGAGACCCCTCAGGCTTTGCGAGAGTTCGTAGGCGGCAAACTCCCCGGCCCTACCTGCCGGATAGTCCGTGTCGCCCACGATCACTCTTCCAGCCAGAGAGGTGCCGGTGGTCAGGACCACCGTCCTACCCTCATAGACTTGTCCGGTGCTGCTCTTCAGCCTCAGAACGCCGCCGGAGTCCTGCCCAAGCGTCAACTCGTGGACCAGCGCCTGCTTGACGTCCAGGTTCTCCTGCGCTTCCAGAGTGTGCTTCATGGACAAGCTGTACATCCGCCTATCCGCTTGAGCGCGGAGCGCCCGCACCGCGGGCCCTTTGCCGGTATTGAGCATCCTGATCTGGATGAAGGTCTTGTCGGTGTTGCGTGCCATCTCTCCGCCGAGAGCATCGATCTCCCGGACCACATGGCCCTTGGCCGGCCCTCCGATCGACGGATTGCAGGACATCAACGCCACGTTATCCAGATTCATGGTGAGCACAAGGGTGCGACACCCCATCCTCGCGGCTGCCAGAGACGCCTCGCAGCCCGCGTGCCCTGCGCCGACAACTATCACGTCGTAGATGTTTCCCATCGCTAGAATTCTATCATCTCGCGCTCCCGCATGTCGACTTCGCCTCGAGCGCTGTTGCCCAAGGTGCCTGGCCCTCAGTCAGGCGGATTCTCGCCTGTCATTGACATCTGGGCCGTCCTCATCTATACTCTTAATCTACAAAAATCGTGTGCTACGACGTTCGGGGCTAGCTTCGATTCTTGGTGTGCTTGCCGCTGGTGGTATCCCCAGGAGAAGGCCATAGTTGGTCGTGCCCCGAAAGGGAGTCAAGTCTTCGGGGTATCGGTGGCACATGTTGGCAAGGGGAAACGGAGGGCGGCGGTTGGGCACGTCCTTCATTTACCTTCAGACCTATGTCCGGACGGAATTCGCCTGGTGCAACCAGGAGGCAATTGGGATGAGGCGTCTCATAGGCTTGACAGCCATGCCCGTTTTGCCGGCCATCATAGTCCATCTTCCTGTTCTCGGCACGACTGATGCCTACCTCGACCCGGGGACCGGCAGCATCATCATCCAGGTCGTAATAGCCACCTTCGTCGGTGGGATGTTCGCAGCCAAGCTGTATTGGAGAAGGATCAGGACCTTCTTCAAGAACCTATTTTCCTCCCGCGCGAATCATTAAGGCTCTGAAGACTAGCGAAGAAGTCGCGAGTTCGTTTCGAGATCCAAGCGGGTTCCTTTTCTGGCGATACGGCTCTCTCCACTGGCATGTGAACCTCAGCTACAAAGAAGGACTTCGAGCACCTGATGAACTCCGGTCTTTACGATGCTCTCGTGGCTGACGACCTGTTGGTCGCTCATGAAGAGGGCAGCGAGGAGGCCGTGAGGCCAGCCGTATCCTACAAGCAGATAAGGCCGCAACTGGTGCCTTTCATATCGTATCCATACGAGTGGAGTTTCTCCCAGTTGAAGGACGCGGCGCTGGCCACACTCAGGATTCAGAAGAAATCGCTCGACTTCGGGATGACACTCAAGGACTGCAGTGCCAACGGTCTCAGGCTATGGGTGCCGAATTCCCAGTATCGCATCAGAAAGATTAAGCTATCGTGCGTTTGCTGAATGGTGTCTCACTGCTGCTGAGGGAAATGGCAGCCTTCGCCCGCTTCTTCTGGAGAACTCCGAAACCAGAAAAGGCGATTGTCTTCTATGCCGAACACGGAGGATATTACCCCTCGTTCGAAGGCCTTATCGAGAAGCTGCTTGCTGAGTATAACGGAACTGTGTGTTATGTTACATCCGAACCAGGTGATCCGATCTTGCAGGAATCGGACCCTGGAATCAGAAGCTTCTACTTGAAGAGACTACTTCCTTTCTTCATGGCCCTCGTCAACTGCAGGGTATTTGTAATGACATTGACCGACCTCAATCGATACCATCTGAAGCGATCAGTCAATCCTGTTCACTATGTCTATGTGTTCCACGCCCTTGTCAGCACTCACATGATATACCGATACGGCGCTTTCGACCACTACGATTCGATTCTGTGCTGCGGGCCACATCACGTTCAGGAGATTCTCAGGCATGAAGAGCTGAATCAGCTTCCGCGGAAGAGTCTCGTCGAGGCCGGATACTTTCGGCTCGAGCGAATCCACCAGGAGTATCAAAGACTCTTATCGGAGAAGCCTCCTTCCGATGGCAGTGAGACCGTTCTGATTGCGCCTTCTTGGGGAGTTGCCAATATTCTTGAATCTTGCGGTGAACGTCTTGTCGGGTTCCTTCTGGGAGCAGGATATGATGTGATTGTTCGCCCTCACCCTGAGACCACAAGACGCTCTCCTGACCTGATAGCCTCGCTACGCGCCAAGTTTGATGCTTATCCAGGGTTCACCTTGGAGACCTCTGTAGCCGGTGATGACTCTCTACTCAGGGCAGATGTTCTGATCAGCGACTACTCTGGGATTGCTCTTGAATACGCTTTTGGCACAGAGCGACCAGTCTTGTTCCTGGGTGTTCCTGCCAAGGTCAACAATCCGAGGTTTGATGAATTGGGGATTGAACCCTTGGAGCTTCATTTGCGTCCCGAGATTGGTGTGGTTCTTTCACCGAAGGACTTGGAGAGTGTTCCTCAAGTCATTTCCGACCTAATAGTGAATAAGGAGACCTACAGGAAACGGATAGCTCAATTAAGGAAGCAGTATGTGTATGCTTTTGGGCATTCTTCTGAGATCGGTGCACAACACATTATGAGACTTGCTCAGGGCAAAAGTGTCAGAGTATCAAACGCCCAAGGATGAGTACACCGCCTCTGTTGTCCGGATCACAAGCAGCGAGGCAGCAAGGATTGAACGCCATTTCAGAACTCGTCCATGACCTTGTTCCTGACTACCTTGGCCTGGGGCAAGCACAGCTCCACCGCCTGGCGGAACGGCTCATGCATATCCATCGCCACCACCTTCGTCTTCTCTGGCTGTGGCAGGGTATCAAGGACGGCAGCCACCTCCACCTGGCGATGGCCGTTGACTACCCCCATAACCAGTCTCTGTTCCAGGCCTACCATTGCCGGGTCACAGACCTGGCCTTTCTTGATGGGAAACTCGTTCAGTCCTGGAACTTGGGCCGAGGAAAGCCCATCCGGGGCCTGCAGGAATCGCTTGGCTTCCTCGGTGACGTAGCGGTGCACCAGGGCTTCTTCCACAACAGCCTGCTCTGCTTGTTCTCGAATCCGGCGATGTGCACCTTGCACGACGTTTCCCCACAGCGGGGCCGCAAAGAGCACCTGCCCCGATACTCTACCCCATCCTGATCTCCCGCTCTGTCTCCTCCTCTCGTATCACCTTCACCCCAGGCAGTTCCAGTTCCACAGCGATATGGTGATCTCGCACTCGCTGCACCTTCTTTGCTTTGAGCTTTTGACTACCCAAAGCTACAGGAGCCAGCGGGTGCGTTCAACTATCGCAATTCCCTTTCACACTCAAGACTTTAGAACCAAGTGCCGGACTATTGACAACAGTGAGGAGATATGCTAAAAGTGGTGTAATGTGGTGAGAAGTGGGGGGAAGTGGATGCTCATCGGCGAGTTTGAACTCAGGGTCGATCACAAGGGCAGGGTGGCTGTCCCGGCCAAGTTCAGGGAGGCCTTTCGAGACGGCGTCGTGCTTTCCAGAGGGTTTGACAAGTGCCTGACTGTGTACACCGTGACGGGGTGGGAGAAGGTGGCTGAACAGCTTGCGTCGATGCCCCTGACCCAGATCAATTCCAGGAGAATCACGCGCTTCACCTTCTCAGGTGCTTTTGCCCTCGATCTCGATCGGCAGGGCAGAATCATACTGCCGCTGGGGTTGCGTCAATACGCGGCCATCGACGATGAGGCTGTTGTGATAGGGGCCTACAGCCACCTCCAGATATGGGCGAAGGATCTCTGGAATGCTGAGAAGCAGTTCATGGCTGAGCATGCTGCAGAGGTCTCAGAGGCGGTGGAGGCGTGATCATGGCGCCCGTGGCCGGACATGAACCGGTATTGCTGGAGGAGAGCGTGGAGGCGCTTCGGATTCAGCGTGGCGGCAGGTACATTGACTGTACCGTCAACGGTGGTGGCCATGCTGCGGCGATTATTGAAGAATGCTCCCCCGGAGGACAGCTCCTCGGCATCGATGCCGACCCGGCGGCTCTCAAGATGGCCCGAGAACGATTCAAGCCGTACGGCTCCGATGTTGTCCTGGTCAATGAGAATTTCAGGTATCTTGAGAGTATCTGCAGCAGATTCGGCTTCAGTCCCGTGAACGGCATTCTGTTCGATCTTGGCATGTCGTCTTTGCAGCTCGAGGATTCGGGCCGGGGATTCAGTTTCCAGCAAGACTCACCGCTGGACATGAGGTTCAGTCCGACACAGACCCTCACTGCCGCTGACATAGTGAACACCTTTCCTGAGCGGGAGTTGGCTGAGATTCTGGAGAAGTATGGCGAGGAGACGCGGAGCCGGCAAATAGCGAGTGGCTTGGTGCGGAGTCGTCCCGTCACTACTACACTTGAGCTCGCTCGATTAGTTGAAAGGGCGGTCGGTGGGGCCCGGGGAAAGATCCATCCGGCGACAAGGACCTTTCAGTCCTTGCGTATCGCGGTCAACCAGGAACTGGAAAGTCTCGAACTTGCACTGGAACAGTCACTCGATCTGCTTGGAAGCGGTGGCCGACTCGTGGTCATAAGTTTCCATTCACTTGAGGATCGATTGGTCAAAAACTTCCTCCGACGTGAGGCCCAAGGCTGCCTGTGTCCACCCGAGGTGCTGCTATGCGCCTGCGGGCACACTCCCAGACTGAGATTAGTATCGCGAAAGGCAGTCGCTCCCTCGCGGGAGGAGATCAAGGCTAATCGGCGGAGTCGCAGCGCGAAGATGCGGGTGGGCGAGAGAATGTAGATCATCCGGACGGGGAGGTGATATGGTAATTGAGACATCCTTGGGTAGGAGAGCCATGGAGATGGGGTCCGACGCTGAGAACTTCACCCAAATCAAGCTCGTCGGTGTAGGCGGTGGAGGGTCCAATGCGGTCAATCGCATGATTCTAGAGGATATTCGCGGTGTCGAGTTCATTACGGTAAACACTGATGCACAGGCGCTGGTGAGATCGATTGCCCCGACGCGTCTTCGCATTGGGGACAAGTTGACCAAGGGCTTGGGCGTCGGCGGTGATCACAAGCTGGGCATGTTGGCGGCTGAGGAGAGTCGCGATGAGATCGCCAAGGCCGTTGAAGGCGCCGACATGCTGTTTGTAACGGCCGGCATGGGGGGTGGCACAGGCACCGGTGCAGCGCCTGTGGTTGCAGAGGTGGCAAAGGAACTGGGGATACTAACTATCGGCGTGGTCACGAGGCCTTTTTCATTCGAGGGGCTCCACCGCGCGAGAGTGGCAGACGAGGGGACCACTCGTCTCAGAGAGCGGGCCGATACAGTCCTCGTTATGCCCAATGAGCGCCTTCTCAGTTCGTGTGACGCGAGCGTATCGATCGATGCTGCTTTCAAACTGGTCGATGACGTTCTTCTTCAGAGTGTACGCGGCATTTCCGAAGTGATAACTTTGCCTGGCCACATAAACCTGGACTTCAATGACGTGAGAACCATCATTAGGGACGCTGGATACTCCTGGATAGGCATCGGGCGCGCCAGCGGTCCGGCCAGGGCTGTTGAAGCTGCCAAGGCTGCTCTGGTGAGCCCTCTGTTCGATGTCTCGATCGAGAAGGCGAAGAGAATCCTGTTCAACATAGTTGGCAATAATCTCTCGCTGGCAGAGGTGAACGAGGCGGCCGAGGTCATCAGGCAGGTTTCACACCCATATGCTCAGATAATCTTCGGCCTCGGCACGGACCAGGACGCAGGTGAAGAGGTGAAGTTTACCATCATTGCCACCGACTTCGTTGATCCTGAGAGAGTGTCGATACCGGAAACCGATGGCGAAGAGTTCACCGACCCGGGCCCGATCGGTGGCAGGCGTCGGTCTTTTCGCCCCTGGTCGAGATAGAACAGCGTGCGATTTTCTTAGTTTCCTGGAAGGCCGGGAACTGCGTAAGGTCGTGGAGCCATACGGTTCCACGACCTTCCCGTGTCTCAAACAGTCACACTATGTCGTGCCGGATCAGGTCCTCGTAGCACTCACGACGACGGACGAGACGCGCCTTTCCACCGCTGACAAAGACGATGGCCGGTCTCAGAGACGCGTTGTAGTTGGAGGCCATTGACAGACAGTAGGCCCCTGACACCGGCACTGCAACCAGGTCTCCGGGCTCAACCATCGGAACGGAAGCGTCCTTTACCAGTACGTCGCCCGATTCGCAGAACCTGCCGGCGATGCTCACCTCCTCGACTTGGTTCTGGTTGACCTTGTTGGCGATCAGCGCTTCGTATTTGGAGTTGTAGAGGGCAGGCCGGATATTGTCCGCCATGCCCCCATCGACGGAGACATACTTCCGCACGCCTGGGATTTCCTTGATGGCTCCGGTGCGATAGAGGGCCACAGCGGCGCGTGCCGCTATAGCCCGTCCCGGCTCGACGATGAGGCGCGGCGGCTGAAAACCGAACTCCTCGCTGCTGGACATGGTGGCGTCGGTGATTGCCTGCGCGAAGTAGGCGACGGGGGGCGCGGGATCATCACGTGTGTATTGTACGGCGAACCCGCCGCCGGGACTGAACTCCTGCATCGAGAGGCCATATTTCCCCCTCATCTCAGCGGCGAATCGGAACACAGTCCTTATCGCCTCCTGGTATGGATCCGCTGAGTGAATCAAGGAGCCCAAATGTACGTGCAGTCCGACGACCCTCAGGTTTGACGCTGACAAAGCCTTGGACACCGCCTCTTCAGCCTGCCCTGTGGCCATTGAGAAGCCGAACTTGCTGTCAATGATGCCGGTGGTGATGTGTTTGTGCGTGTGGGCATCGATCCCGGGGGTAAGCCTGAGCAACACGTCTACTTTGGCTCCGGCCTGCCCCGCCGCCTCGTTCGCGATAGAAAGCTCATGGAGGTTATCCACCACGATGCGGCCGACGCCGCATTCGATTGCTAGATCGAGTTCCTCTCTGAGCTTGTTGTTGCCATGAAAGTAGACTTTCTCCATGGGGAAATCGACCGATCCGGCGATGCTGATCTCGCCTCCGGACACAACGTCCATCCCCAGTCCCTCTTCGCATATGATGAGAGCCAGCGCCGGGTTGAGAAAAGCCTTGGCTGCATAGACCACGAGTAGGGCGGCATAGCGCTGCCCGAACTCCCGGAGGAATTCGGCACAGGCGCCCCGCAACGTGGACTCGTCGAAGACATAGAGCGGCGTGCCAAACTCAGCCGCAAGCTCCACAGTGTCGCAGCCCCCGATAGCGAGGTGCCCTTTCGCATTTGCCTCTGCGCCGTCAGGAAGCAGTCCCGAGATTTTCTGCAAGACCGACATGAGTATCCAGCCCTCCTCTGACAGCGATTATACTTTGACGTCACACGCGGCGCAAGACGGAGCGGCCTGTAGACAAATCGCTCGGGATGGTGTAATATGCTTACCTGAAGAGGTGACATTTGGCTCACACAAAGTCGGCGAAGAGGCTCATTCGGGTCATGGAGGAGCGGAGGATCAGCAACAGGTCCACCGTTCGTGCAATCAAGACCTATGTCGGCAAGGCCGAGAAGCTGATTCTGGCCAAGGAAGCTGAGCCCGCCAGAGGCGCCGTAAAGCAGGCGGAGGTTGCGCTGGACAAAGCAGCTCAAAAGGGGGTTATCCACTCCAACAACGCTGCCCGCCGCAAGTCGCGTTTGCTGAAGAGATTCAATTCCGCGTTTCCCTCTGCATAGGTAGAGGCTCCACCGGCGTTCCCCGTCCCAAGCTACGGAACGAATATCAACGATGAGCTACTCCCCAAGGAGTAGCTTTTCTTTTTGTCCTGCATGTCATGTATTGACAACAACAATGCGCGGTGCTAGGCTTGACTAGAACATGGGTTCGACTAAGGCAGGAGACGAGAGATGAACACGCTCTCAACGAAGCAGAAGCGGATCATGGCCTTCCTGCGGCGCTTCCGCGAGGAAAGGGACTACCCGCCGACCATCAGGGACATTGTCAAAGGATGCGGCATCAGTTCAACCTCTGTGGTGGACTACAATCTGAAGATCCTGGAGCGGGAAGGCTACATACACCGTGACCGCGAGGTATCGAGAGGCATCGAGCTGTTGGGTCCCGGACAGAGGCGCGTGGTTCCGGTGCCGATCATTGGCCTCATCGCTGCTGGCGAGCCTATTCCGGTGCCAACTTCTGACACGTGGGAGATGGAGCCTCTTGATACCGTGGACGTCAGCAGCGAACTCGCTGGTGGCAAGGACAAGGTCTTCGCACTCAGGGTGAAGGGCATGTCCATGATCGATGCCCTGATCAATGACGGCGATATTGTTCTCATGCAGCAGGCCGCTACCGCTGATGACGGGCAGATGGTGGCGGCATGGCTCAAGGCGGAGGGCGAGATCACCCTCAAGAAGCTCTACCGTGAGCCCGGCCGGATCCGCCTCCAGCCGGCCAACTCCCAGATGAAGCCCATCTACGCTGACCCGGAGAACGTTGAGGTCCAGGGCAAGGTCATCGGGGTGATCCGGCAAGTCTAGAGGGAAGCTCACGAGCCCCGTTCCTTCTCCCCTGCTGGCAGGTTACGTGCTTTCGGCGGCTTCCCCCCGTGCCCCGTGAACATGTGAGAGCACGGCTCCCGTGGGAGGGTGGGGGGCAGAACCAGCGTTGTTGAACAACGCGAGTGGACTCGGCTTGACTAACCGGAACCGCCTCCATAGACTAGTGACGTACTGCAATTGAGGGAGGACCACGATATGGAATGGGGAATGGCCAATCGTTTATCGAAGTTGATCCAAGCGGACGGGCGCTGTCTCTTCTTGCCCATTGATCACGGCTATTTTCAGGGGCCTACCAGGAAGCTGGAACAGCCGCGCAAGACTCTCGAACCGATCGTCGAGTATGCCGATGCCGTGTTTATCACAAGGGGCGTGCTGCGGTCGTGTGTGGACCCCGACAAGTCGAAGCCCATCATCCTCAGGGTGTCCGGCGGAACGAGTGTGATCGGTAAGGATCTTGCCAACGAGGGCATTACGACTTCGATGGAGGAGGCCATCCGGCTCAATGTATGTGCGGTTGGGATCTCAGTCTTCGTCGGCAGCGAGTACGAGAAAGAGTCGCTTCTGAACTTGGCGAGGTTGGTCGACAAGGGCGAGAAATACGGCATTCCCGTGATGGCGGTCACGGCTGTAGGCAAGGAGTTGGAGAAGCGCGACGCTCGCTATCTGAGTCTATGCAGCCGCATTGCAGCGGAGCTGGGCGCGCGGGTCGTGAAGACGTATTGGTGCGAGAACTTCGAAAAGGTTACCGAGGGCTGCCCCGTGCCGGTTGTGATGGCCGGCGGACCCAAGGTGGAGACGAATCTCGAAGTGTTCGAGTTCGTCCACGACGGCATTCAAAAAGGGGCCGTGGGCGTGAACCTGGGGCGGAACATCTGGCAGAATGAACACCCGGTGGCCATGATCAAAGCTCTGCGGGCCGTCATCCACGAGAACGCGACTCCCAAAGAGGCGCAGGATATCTTCGACAGCGCAAAGGATGGGAAGCGGGGGTAGAAATCCCCGCTCTCGGATTTCATGGGCTCTTCTTCTCTCACCTTCCCCGACGG
>JAZFSU010000272.1:0-4081 GCA_036446335.1 Dehalococcoidia bacterium
CCGAGCTGGCCGATGTCGTGCTCCCGGCGGCGATGTGGGTGGAGAAAGAGGGGGCCTATGGCAATGCTGAGCGAAGAACACATTTCTGGAAGAAGATGATCAACCCCCCCGGTGAGTCCCGGTCAGACCTGTGGCAGATAGTGGAAGTAGCGAAACTACTCGATCTGGGGCATCTTTTCCAGTATGACGCCGAGACATACCAAGTCCCTCAAGATCAGATGATGTCCGATGCTTCCGAAACAGCCGGTTTCTACATGGAGAAGGCTCTCTGGGAAGAGTACAGGCAATTCGGCAAGGGCAAAGGGCATGATCTGGCACCCTTCGAACTCTATCATCAAACGCGCGGGCTGCGATGGCCCGTAGTGGACGGGCAGGAGACCAAGTGGCGCTATAACGAGAAATATGACCCCTATGTCCCGAAGGGTGAAGGCATCAATTTCTACGGCAACGAGGCCAATGGTGGCAAAGCCATCATCTGGCTGCGTCCCTACGAGCCGGCAGCCGAAGTGCCTGATGATGATTATCCATTCTGGCTATGTACGGGAAGAGTGTTCGAGCACTGGCACTCGGGAACCATGACTCGAAGGGTGCCAACGTTGTTCAAGGCATATCCCCACGCGACCGCAGCCTTGCACCCCGATGATGCCAAAGAACTCGACTTTGCGAATGGTGACCCCGTTCTCATCACATCAAGACGCGGGAGCGTGAAAACGAGAGTCGAGATAAACGGGCGAGTCACCCCACAGCGAGGCATGGTCTTCGTACCGTGGTTCGATGAAGACGTGATGATAAACAAGGTTACGCTGGACGCCTACTGCCCCATCTCAAAACAAACTGATTACAAGAAGTGTGCCGTGAAGCTGGAGAGATTGTGATGCGTCGACCATACGTTACCATTGGGAAGCCAAAGATTGCACTAGTCTTGTCTGTGCTGCTGCTCATGGTTGTCTTCGGACTGAGTGCCTGCGATACATCGGAGACACCTCCGACTGAGACGCCTACCACAACCCCCGCAGAGACTTCGACGGGAACGATTATACACCAGACGCTGGCCACCGGCGATGTGGGCGTCAACGAGTACTCGTCGACCGCCCCAGGATCATCACAGATACTGCCGCGAGATTATCCCGGCGCTCCTCCGCACATTCCCCATGACATTTCAGGACTCAAGATTGACAAAGATGAGAACAGTTGCGTGACCTGTCATGCCCAAGGCATTTCTTTTGGAGAAGGCCATACAGCAACGAAGATTCCGGAGAGTCACTACATTGACATTCCATCCGGCACTCAGAGCCAAGATCTACAGGGTCTGAGATACAATTGCCGCCTTTGCCACCTTCCCCAGTCCTCAGAGGAACCACCAGTGAAATGAGCAGATAATGTCCCAGGCACCTTTGACGGGCAAGCGTCAGTAGAGACCTCTGGCCACACGGCCGCGCTGCAGGAGTAGCGATTGTCTCCGGTCGGCCAACTCACCACCACCGTTCCCTTGTCTGGTACGTCTCCACAAATATCTCGATGGAACGATCGTAGGTCCTCTCCACATCCGTTGGGAAGAAACAGGCGGGCAGTTCACCCTTCGCCTGATGGTACTTCACGCACTGGCAGCAATTGCCCTTCCTGCTGCACGGCTCATAGGTGCAGCTGCACGCCGCCTTGTTTTGTTCGACGTTACACTCCGACATGTACGGTCTCCTTCGTTCTCATCCAATACGTATCCGGGACGCTTCGTTTGAGCCAGAAATAGCGGGGGCTGAGCGCGCCTAGTCCGGATCATCCAGACTCTGCTGTTTCCTGATGGAAAGGAGGGCAATGAGGATTATGACGGCTGAAGCAATGGCCGGCAGATAGAGGCCAACTCCTACCGCAAGCCCGATGGCAGACACAGCCCATATGGAGGCCGCTGTGGTGAGCCCTGTGATGCCCTGGCCGCCGCGAAGAATCGTGCCCGCGCCCAGGAATCCGATGCCGACTACGACTCCCGCCGCCACCCTCGCAGGATCGCTCAACATGCCAAAGCCATGGACAGAGACAATGGTGAACAAGGCAGCACCCACACAAACAAGAAGGTGCGTGCGAAAGCCAGCGGGCTTCTCCGCGCGCTCCCTTTCGTACCCTATGAGGCCACCCATTATGGCAGCTATCACGAGGCGAAGAACAAGATCAAGTTCGTCCCAGGGCGTAAGCTGCCAAGGATCCACAGGCCCCCTCCAAGTTGTATGCAGCCGGATTGTGACCGGTGCAATTCTGGCATGGCGCAGCACCCTTGTCAATCAAACTTGGCACGAACAGAGTCGACATATCCGGCCAACCATGTTATAAAAGACTCGGTCTGATTCCCGAACTGGCTCCAGAAGGAAGGTCTTGAGTTGAAAGCGGTTCTCCTCAAGGGGACTGTGATTGTTTTCTCCGCAGGTGTTGTTGCCTTCGTAGTCTACTTCATATTGGACTTTCTCACCGATTTCTGGGGGCTCGCTTTCAGGCCGCTCGTTGATAACGAGGCCCTCCTGACGCTCATAGCCATCGCGATGACCTTTGTGTTGGTGGCGACCATCGGCTTCATTTTCTCCCGAGAGGACCTCCTCAGCGGAAGGGGCAGATTCATCGGAAGGATCCCGGTCCTCAACTGGTTCATGGGAGAGAAGAGGATGCCTCAGACGGTGCAAGATATGCCCGGTGCGCTGGTGAAGTTCTCCGAGGGGAGCTACTACATTGCAGCCCTGGTTGGCGGACAGAAATTCTTGAATAAGGATGGGGAGATCGAGCACATGTACAAGCTCTACTGCCCTTCCGCTCCCGTCCCCTGGAGCGGTCTCCCCCTCATTTTTGCCAAGGAGGAGCAGGTCATCCTGCTGAAGCTTTCGTTCGCCGAGATCTACGGTATCACCACGTCCTTCGGAAGAGCCTCTCCGGAGATACTGGAAGAACTGGAACTGACACCCACTGCCGAATAGGCCCCAGCTTGCCGCGTCCGGGCTCGATGACTACCCCTCAAGGTGTGACACGTCGTTCAGCGTAACAAGCGTACTCTTGCCGTCAGCAACCCGGATCACACTTAGGGACGCATTGTTGATCATCAGCCGGCGATAAATGCTGTTCGTGACCCCGAGCACATGGGCCACCAGCACACGAACGATGACATCATGCGTGACTATCACAGGCTGCCCGCCCTCATTAGCCGACAGCACCATCTCAAATGCGCGAACCGCCCGCTCAGTGACCTGTCGAAAACTCTCGCCATTAGGCATGGTGATGTCTGAGGGGTCGATCATGGACTGCTTTCTGAGCTCCGGCCACCCTCGCCAGATATCGTCCTCATGCAGGCCTTGCCAGTCGCCGAGATTATTTTCAATCAGGTCTTCAAGAACTCTCGGCTCGAGACCGTGTGGCTCAGCGATAATCGATGCTGTGGCCAGTGTTCTCCGCAGAGGGCTGCTGTAGATCGAGGACACCGGCAAAGCAGCCATCCTGTAAGCCAGCTTGCGCACCTGCGCATAGCCCGTGTCATCGAGGTCCTCCTCAGACCAGCCCATCACGAAACCCGTAGCGTTCGACCTCGTTTGCCCGTGCCGGACCAGAACCACACTCGTTGCCATTCACACCTCCATCAACATCCGACCAGTATAGCCTTCTTTGCCTCCGGGGACGAGCCCAAGCCCGGCGGGACGGCCCGCATGATCGCCCCGCGCCCGCGCCGGCGAGGAGTCTTCAAATTCGTCTCCAAATGACGTAAACTCTTCCCTGTACAATCGGCGCGATCCGATTCCCAATGGAGGCCCGGAAATGAAACAAATGCTGGGAGGCGCCAATCTGGCAACGAAGTTCCAGATTCTGGCAGACGTCGCCGCCAATCAACCCGATGTGCAGCAGCGAGACATCGCGAGGAGGCTCAACGTTAGCCCACAAGCAGTATCCGATTATGTAAAGGAGCTGCTCAAGAACGGCTGGCTCAGTTCACCGGGAAGATCCAAGTACAGAGTCACCAAAGAGGGCGTAGACTGGATGCTCAAAGCCTTGAGGGAGTGGCAGAGCTACTCCGATAGTGTGCAGAAAGCGCTCGCCAGCATATCGGTCTGCGCCG
>JAZFSU010000273.1:0-2755 GCA_036446335.1 Dehalococcoidia bacterium
GCCATTCTCCCACGGACTTCCAGGCTCGATGAACAGTGTCCGCACCCCAAGACGACTAAGCCACTCCCTCACTGCCTTCGCCGTGAACTCCGGCCCATTGTCGGATCGGATATGCTCTGGGATGACGCCCCTGAGGATGATGACCTGGAACAGTTGGTCGATCACGTCCTCCGCTGTGAACCGGCGCTTCACCTCTGCTGCCAGACACTCCCGGCTGTACTCGTCCAGGATCGTGAGTATTCGAAAGGGTCTACCATCAGATGTCCTCGCCGTCACGAAGTCATAGCTCCAGACATGATCCCTGTGCTCAGGCCGCAGCCTGATACAAGAACCATCATTGAGCCACAGCCTCCCTCTCTTGGGCTGTTTCTGTGGTACCTTCAAACCTTCTTGTCTCCAGATCCTCTCGACCCTCTTGTGGTTAACATGCCACTCTTTCTCGTTCAGCAGTGCCGCAATCCGCCGGTAGCCGTATCTGCCGTATCTGGTGGCCAGCGCGGTGATATCCGCCACCAACTTCGCTTCCTCCTGGCTGGCCCTGTGACTACGGCGCTGGGTATTCCTAGCCTGCCCCAACACCTGGCAAGCCCGCCTCTCAGAGACCTTGATCTGTTCACGCACTCTCGTGACCGCCTGCCGTCTCTTGAGCGGGCTCAGAAGTTTCCCCGTGCGGCCTCTTTCAGGATGGCATTGTCCAGACTGACATCAGCCACTAGCCTTTTCAGCCGAATGTTCTCCTTCTCCAGTTCCTTGAGACGCTTGGCCTGCTCTACCCTCATCCCGCCGTATTCACGACGCCAGCGATAGTAGGTCTGCTCAACAATCTCCAGTTTCCTCGCGACCTCACCCACGGTGAGGCCCTGACTCAACAGCACCTCGGCCTCGCGTAACTTGCCTATGATTTGTTCCGGCTTGAAAACCCTCTTGCCCATTTCTCCCCCCTCTCTATTTGTTCGCCAGTCTAGCACACAGACTGGTGCCGTTTGGTGTGAAGGGCGGGGGGATAATGTACCTGCAAGGCGGACCGAGTGCTAGAGGATGGCGCTTGAAAACTGTACCGCTTGTCGTCTTCAATCAGGAGCAGCAGATCCTGATTGAAGGTGGGAAGGATGTACCAAGTGGAGATGTACAGTCGAGTTCGCCGAATGGTCCAGGTGGAAGGGATGAGCATCCGCGAGGCGGCGCGGGTATTCGGACTGCACCGTGAGACGGTGCGTAAAATGCTGAGGTACTCGGTACCGCCGGGGTACCGAAGACAGTGGCCATCTCAGCGACCGAAGCTGGACCCATACAAGGGGACAATCGACCAGATACTGGAGGGTGACGAGGCCCTCCCGAAGAAGCAACGTCACACCGCCAAGCGTATCTACGATCGGTTGAGAGATGAGCACGGGTTCCCGGGCAAGTACACGATTATCAAGGAGTACGTCCGGGAGCGCCGTCGTCAGACCCGAGAGATGTTCGTGCCCCTGTCCCATCCTCCAGGTCACGCCCAATGTGACTTCGGTGAGGCCTTGGTGATCATCGGCGGAGTGGAGCTCAAAGCCCACTACTTCGCCATGGATCTTCCTCACAGCGATGGGTGCTATGTGAAGACATATCCTGCTGAGACTACTGAGGCCTTTTGTGACGGACATGTCAGCGCCTTTGGGTTTCTGGGCGGCGTGCCCCAGAGCATTCTGTACGACAACACCACCCTGGCGGTGGCAAAGATACTGGGAGATGGCCGTCGCAAGCGGACCAGGGTGTTCTCCGAGTTGCAGTCCCACTACCTGTTCGAGGACCGGTTCGGCCGTCCAGGTAAGGGGAACGACAAGGGGAAGGTAGAGGGTCTGGTGGGGTATGTCCGCCGGAACTTCCTGGTACCCATCCCCTCGTTCGAGAGCTTTGATGCCCTCAATGCCCATCTGGAGCAACAGTGTCTCAAACGGTTCGCGGATCGTCTGCGAGGTCATAGCGAGACGATAGGGGAACGACTCCGGCGGGACCAAGAGGCCCTGCTTCCCCTTCCGGCAGTCGCCTACGATTCCAGCGACAAGCATGCCACCCGGGTTAGTTCTCTGTCACTGGTCAGGTACCGGACCAACGACTACTCGGTGCCGGTGTCCTACGGACATCGGGACGTGCTGGTCCGGGGATATGTACACGAAATTGTGATCAGCTGTGGCTCGGAGATCATCGCCCGTCATCGGCGGTCTTATGAGCGAGATGACTTCGTCTTCAACCCTCTGCATTACCTACCGCTCTTGGAGCAGAAGACGGGAGCATTGGATCAGGCGGCGCCACTGCTCGGGTGGGAATTGCCCAAGGAGTTCACCATCCTGCGGCGGTTACTGGAGTCTCGGATGGGCAAGCGAGGGAAGCGAGAGTTCGTGCAGGTGCTGAGACTGATGGAGAACTTCCGGAAGGAAGAGGTCCACAGCGCCGTCCGAGACGCTCTCAACCTGGGGGCGGTGAGTTTCGACGCTGTGAAGCACCTGGTGCTCTGCAGGATCGAGGGTCGTCTGCCGCGGCTTGACATGGAGCTGTATCCCTATCTGCCCAGGGCCAACGTGGCAACAACCTCCACCAGGGACTACATGACCCTCCTGGCAGAGAGGCGGTCATGAGCAACAAGTCCACGGTGTTGCTCGAACACCATCTGAAGGAACTCAAGCTCCCTACATTCCTGAGGGAGTACGACAAGCTGGCCGGACAGTGCGCTGCCGAAGGAGTTGCCCATCCTGACTACCTGCTACGCCTATCGGAGTTGGAG
>JAZFSU010000274.1:0-4295 GCA_036446335.1 Dehalococcoidia bacterium
AGGAGAGAGCTGCCGAGTTGAAGAGGGCAAACCAGCAGCTGGAGCAGGAGAAAGCTGAACTCGTGAAGGCGATCGAGGGATCCGGGGGACCGGGCGGTCAGCTCGGAGAAGCTGAAGAGGGAACCGCCGCCGAACCAGGCAGGGCAGGTGAGCAACTTCAGGAAGAGCTGAGGGTCAGAGAGAGCGCCATGGCGCTGCTCGTTGACGCAATTGCCACCGCCCAACCTGATGGCAAACTGACCTACGTTAATCAGTCGTTCCTCGACATGTGGGGATGTGACAGTGACGCGGAAATCCTGGGAGAGCCGTTCGCGGGATTGTGGCAAAGCGAAGAGCAGGCTCAGACTGTGCTGGAAACGTTGCTTGGCGGAGAAGGATGGAAGGGTGAGCTCGCTGCCAGAAGGAAGGATGACTCGACATTCGATGTTGAGCTGTCGGCGAGCATGGTCACGGATGAGAACGATACGAACATCTGCGTGGTCGCTTCCATAGTCGACCTGACTGAGCGCAGGCAGGTCGAGGAAAAGCTGAAAGAGTTCGAGCGGAAGTTCAGCGTGCTTGCGACGAAGTCTGTGGAGTGGGCCGAGAGGCTCAGTGGCGTGTTGGAAGACCTGCAGGAACCGGCTGGCGAGCTTGCCGAAGCGACTGACGGCGAAGCTCGTGGCGAGGCCGTAACGACGGTTGAGGACGCGGGTCCCGATGTGGCTGAAGCCGAGGCCGGCGAACCGGTGGACGCGGAGGACCTAGAAGAGGGTGCCGGACCTGTCGAGGCCGAGGACGCTGGCGTGGATGACGCCGAACTCCTGGGGACTACGGAAGCCACGGACCGCAAAGTGGTCGAAGCAGAAGATATCGAAGAGGCCGGTGATACGATTGGCGAAGGCCCCGAGACCGTTCAGGCTGTGGTTGAGGAATTGGTTGAAGGCGAGAACGACGAAACGGTTGAGGCGGAAGCTGTCGGCATGGCGGACCCTGAGAGTAATGAAGCGGCGTCCGACGAGGGATCCGGGGAAACCGCTTCGGTGAACTCCGGACTCATTGACATCAAGATCGACGAGGCTTCCTAGGTTTGGGGCGAGGACTAGTCATCGTCATCGTCGATTGGCCCATAGTCCTGCGACCCAGTCTCTCCAGATGAACGGCTCCGCGGCATCTGCGAACGGCGCACGAAACCGAGAGCGAGGATCCCCAGCAGCACGACACCAGAGCCAACCATGAAGTAGGTCACCTTGGATTCGATGCCGGACACGAATCCGTCAGCCATGTTCTCGATTATCTCATTGCCCTTCTGCGCCATGGTGGCGTCCAGGCCCTCGTATTCCTCCAGGTCCATCAGCGCTTCCTGAAGCTCGGGCTCACCTACGCGATCGTACGTGATGTTGCTGGCTATGAAGAAGGCCAGAGAGGCGAGGAACAGCACCGCGAGCGGCCACGCAAGCTTGCTCCTCCAGTTTCGGCCTCCCAGAAGCCCGATTGTGATGAGAAGCAGGACAGGCAGTACCCAGAGGGCCCATAGCCAGTCTCTGGCTGTTCCCACCCACCGTCGACCGTCATCAAAGGCCTCGAAATCTGATTCCCCCATTTCCTCCCTGAGATCGACGTCGGTCCACGTGTAGCCGTCGTGTATCCAGTCTCTGACGTCGTTGAGGGTCTCCTCGTCATCCGGGCCCAGGTCTTCCCGCAGGTCGGCATCGGTGTATTTCCACCCGCCGATCACGTAGTCGCGCGCTTTGTCGAGGACATCTTCGTTGCCTTCCCCGAGCGAACTTTTGAGGTTGGCTTCAGTGTAGACCCACTGGTTGGGTATCTGGTCGCCGATCATCAGGTCGATAGTGCTTGCGATGTCGATGCCGATCGCCGTCTTGAACTGCTCGTAGGCTATGCTTGAAGGCCGGCAGGCGGGCAGACTGCCTGGGGGAAGGTTCCTCACCGCGAGCAGAAACTCCGCCATGCTGCATGTGGGCAAGCTGTAGAATAGCTCACTGAGCTTCGTGTCGGCGAGCTTTGTGAGCTCTTGCAGGGCGTCCTTCTTCCTGTCGGCGAGGTCCACGACCACCTCGATGCTGTCCGTTTCCCCCTTGACGTAGGCCGCGAAGCCGTCGACTGCCTCCTGGAGTCGCGCCTGCACCCACGGCTGGGGAAGCACGACCTTGAGGGCTGAAGAGACCTCCTCCTGCGTGAGGCTGACCCCGAATGGGAGATTGACGATTGTGCCCACGCTGGCAGCGACCGTGGGAGCAATCATCTCGTCGAGCAGGTAGTCGTAGGTCTCCTGCCCGCTCAAGAGCTCGACGAAGGCATCCGCTGCCCCGTCAACGCGGTCTCGCAACGTGATCGTTATGGCGAAATGATCGGAGTCGCCGGTGAGGTAGGGCACCATGGAATCGATGGCTTCCCCGGTCTGAGAAGCCGCCCACTCCTCCGGTACAACAGTGACGAGGGCCTCCGCTATACGGTCCTCGGTGAGCACGAGGCGGTAGGGAACCTTGTTGAGGTTGTCGACGACTCGCCCGGCCGCGTACGCTATCGCATCGTCGTACAGGCTGGTAAACGCTTCGCTGCGAAGAGTGTCCGCCTTCAGAACCGTGGCCGCGGCCTCCACTCTGTCCGCTGCCGCAATGGTGTATGTGAATTCATCGCTGTCGCCCACGAAGTACGGGAGCATAGTGTCGACTGCCGATTCGACCTGCGCCTGAAGCCACTCCGGTGGCAGTATCTCCCTGACCGTAGAGGCAGCCTTGTCCTTGATTGCGGGTATGTCGATCTCGAAGTCCTGGTCGTCCATCTCGACCTCGTCGAGCGCTGCGGGCACTACCTCGTCGTAAAGGAAATTGTACACGTCGGCTTGCCGAAGCTGGTCGGTGTAGTATTCCGGGCTGCCCACGGTGCCGTTCACGTGCGTTAGCAGCAAGACGGCAAAAAACAGAACAACGAAGAGGAAGATCAGTGGGATGGTCAACCATCGTCTGAACCAAATCATGCTGGCATGCGCTCCCGGCTGGCCCGTCTCGCTGGCATTCGTAAGGATAGTCTTGTCTCGATGGCCTTGTCAAACATTAGCAGACCTACCATAAGATACACAATAGACCAATTAGGTAGGTCTAAGTGGGAAAATGGTACCACCCGATGCAACTGGGCCACCACGAATCGATCATGGCTCCCCCTCACTCTATCTCTCCCCAAGTGGAGAGAGGAATTACCTCTCCCTGGATGGGAGAGGTTTGGTGAGGGTGAGAACCTCGATTTTCGCGACAATGACATCCAAATCCTTGAGGCGGCCACGGCCACCGATGAGGCGAAAATGCCAGTCCAGAGGAGTTGCGGATCATGTGACCCTGCCCTCCGCCCGGAGCCCTGGGCGGTCTGAGACCCGATACAGTGTGGGCTCCACTACTCCGCTCTGACGCGGAATATCAGCGTGCCGAAGGTGATGCCCGCCGCAGCCCAGGCGGTCAGCACGACGAGCGAAAGCCATAAGTCTGACCACTCATAGCCGATCAGAACCAGGCCTCGCACGCCCACCACCGCGTGGTCCACCGGGTTGAACTGTCTCACCGTGTCGAGCCAGCCCGGCAGCAACTGGGCCGGCATCATCACCGACGAGAGGAACATGGTGGGCAAGGTGACAAAGTTGACCACGGCCATAAGTGGCTCCGGCCTCTTAAAGAGGAGGGCGAGTCCGTTCGAGAAGGCTGCGAATCCCAGGCCGAGCAGCGAAACGAGGAAGAGGGAAAACAGCACGCCGGGTGCGCCTGTTGCTATGTCCACACCCATGATAATGACGATCACGAAGATTATCAGAGCCTGGATGACGAGCATGGTCATGGAGGCCAGCACGCGGCTCGTGATGATTGACACCCTGGTTACGGGTGTCGCCAGCATCTTGGAAAGTATCCCCATGTCCATGTCGTGCAGAAGGCCCATGCCTGCCCATGCTGAGCCGAACAGCACCGTCATGACCACTACGCCTGGGGCGAAGTAGTCGGTATACGAGAGCCCTTCAAAACCCGGAATACCCTCGAAGGAAGTCGACAGTGAACTGAAGACCTGGCTGAACAGCACCAGCCACAGTACGGGCTGGAAGAGGGTCATGAATATGAAGACCCGCATACGGATCTGCGTCCTGAGGTGACGTATTACCTGATACCATACGTCGTTAAGGACGTTCATCGCGTTCTCCTGTTGCGCCTCCGGCTCATCTCAGCGTACGTGGTGCGCGTGCCTTCCTGATCGCGTATTGTGCGCCCGGTGTACTTGAGGAAGACGTCGTCCAGCGTGGGCCGGGATACGGACAG
>JAZFSU010000275.1:0-5516 GCA_036446335.1 Dehalococcoidia bacterium
ACCGGGCCGGGGATGTTCAAATGGGAGCGGTGGCCGGAGAGATACAAAGGCGGCGTCCATTTCATGCCGGCCGACGAGGTCAAGGAATGGCTCACGAAGTGGAACAAGCGGGGTTTCATGCACACCATCATGACGGTGGGCATTGGCTACATCGAGGGCATCTGCAACTGTGAGTACCCGGCTTGCGCGGCGATAAGAGACCGTCTCGACCTCGGCGTCGAGACGCTTCTCAAGGGCCACACCATCGCGCGAGTCGATTACGACGACTGTAACGGCTGCGGTATCTGCGTCCAGCGCTGCCAGTTCGGCGCCGCCAAGTACGAGGTGAGGATCGACAAAGCCAACATCGACCCGATGCGCTGCTACGGCTGCGGTCTCTGCGAGACGGGCTGCCCGCGCGGGGCGATCAACATGATCGACAAGACGGGTCTGCCCGGCATGAAAGAGGTCTGGTAATGGAAATACCGGTTACGCACACAGCCCCCAAGATCGAGATTGACCACGAGAAGTGCGAGGTCCCTTTCCTCTGCAAGAAGTGCCTGCTGATCTGCCCGCAAGTCGTCTTCACGGTGCGCGCCATCAAGGTCGAGCGGCTCCGGGAGACCGACCCGCGAGAGCCGGGGAGCTATCAGGTCAACACCGGCCCGCGATTCAAGTGCACGGGCTGCAACGAGTGCATCGACGTCTGCCCGGTGGACGCAATAACGATAACCTGGCCGTGATTACGATAACCTGACCGGACTGAGCACGGCAACGAACCGAAGAAGGGGAGCAGAGGTGCTCCCCTTCGGCTGTTTCCCCGAGCCGGCTGCCGGGTCACCACTGGACGAACATCGGGATGTATGTCCTTTCATGCGTACAGGTATGCAACACCAACTGTTAGTTCCATTTAGCTGATGCGCAACAGTCGGGAGATATGTGCCAGGGCGAGCGCTCCAGTCTCTTGGCCATGGGCCTTCCACCCTCTTGGCGCGGTAATAGCCGGTAGACACAGCGCTCGGCCGCATGACGAGGAGCCTGGGCGGCCTATTCCTTCAGCTGTTCGATCTCCTGTCTGGCCAGTTCTACCTGCGGATGCCAAGGCCCGACAGCCAGACTGATGAACCTCTCGAAATCGGCTATGGCCTCGTCGGTCCGGCCCAATCCCTTGAAGGCCAGGCCACGTTGGTAGTGGGCCCAGTATGCCTCTGAATCGGGCCCAATCCGGATGGCCGTTTCGCAGTCAGCAATAGCCATCTCCCACTGCTCCCTCTCCACCTAAAATGCGGCCCTGGCCGTGTATCCTGCCGGTGAATCAGAGTCAAGCGCAATCGCCGTGGCGAGGTCATCGAGGGCATTGTCAGGCTGCTCCAGCATCTCGTAGAGAAAGCTCCTGAGGATGTAGAGGATGGGAAAGGTCAGGGTCGAGCGCGATGGCCTTGCTATATATTCCTCAAGAGCTTCCACGTACCGGCCCTGCGTGGCCAGGCGGCCAGCCCTGAGAGCAGGATCTTGAAGCTGTGTCGACAGGGACACCAGCACCCCCATTTCCTCGAGCTGTGGAACATGGGTCGTCAGGGACTCCGTGCTGAGAGGGTTGCCATTGAGCATCACGACGTTCAGCTTCGACAGAGAAACCAATGGCGAGATGTCGCGTATCCCGTTATCGGACAGAACCAGCCTGCTCAGGTTCGCACAGTACTCCAGCCCGGTGAGATCAGTGATGCCTCTTCGCCTAGCATCAAGGGATACGAGTTCTTCGAGGTCTGACTGGAGGATAGCGCCGTCAGGCTTGTCGATGGCGGTCCTTCTGGCGAGTTCGAGCCGGGAGTCGGCGAACGTGACCCTTCTGACGCCGCAGGCCGTAAGGCCATTGCTGACTGCCAATGCCAGCGCAAGGAGCAGAACCAGGCGCCATCTTCTCGTGGCCTGTCCGGCAATTCATCCGCCCGGGCGTCGTCTGTTCCCAGGGATTTCAGGGCACGCGCTAGCCAATCTTGCCGGCGCTCTGCAGTTCGTCAGCAACATCCTTCATGCCTAGCTCTACCAGCTTGGCCCTGGTGGGCCGGCCGGTGTCAACGTTCCAGCCGCGCAGCTCGTAATACCTATCCTTGAGCGCATCCCATCGCTCTCTGTCCAACGGTTCAGACATCAGCTCCGGTGATTGCACCCTGAAGACTTCCTCAAACATGCCTGGGAAAAGCGTATCATCGTCCTTGTGGCGGTCTTCCCTGAGCACCATTACGGACCTGCGCAGGTTCCAGATTCTTTCCCCGGTCTTCCACAGCTCGTCCACATCCACATCAAGCCCCGTGACAGCCGACAAGAGCTGACTTTCGAAGATTCTGACATCCATTTCAGGGGGATGAAAGAACAGCTCGGGAGAGCTGGCAAACTCGCAGATGTGGAGGGAGTTCCTCAAGCTCTGGTGGTTCTGAACCCACGCGGTCAGGCGTTCCGTCCCCTCGTAGATGTTCTTGTGTCTGCCTTCACTTTCACCGGCAAGATAGCCACCCGGCACACCAAACCAGTCGGCGACCGCCGTGTTTATGCCAAAGGCATTCGTGTAGTCATGGCATGAATTGAAGGGGTCCCTCGTGTCGGTGGCCCAGTGCAGTGCCTCCCCGACTCCTCTTATGTGGTGGGACCGGTGACCCCAGGCCGGGAAGATGGACTTGTACAGTTCCAGGGCGCGCGGGCCAAACTGCTCGGCAGCCCTCGCTACTCCCTGAGACAACGGACTGGTCCCGTCGGCGATTCCGCCCAGCAGTTCCGCCAGGAACTGGTGATGGACTTCGGCGCCGCCAAACTCCGGTTCTTTGCGTCGCTCCACAGCCGGGATGGCAGACAGGCCAAAATCCTCCTTTGTCAGTATGCCCGTCTCCTTGATGGTGCGGTAGAAGAACAACATGACTCCTACCAGCTCGAAGTTGTTGATACCCAGCTTCTGAGACAGTATGTTGCCTTCCCACATACCCTGGATGTTTTCACCCATGGCATCATTGCCACTGGAGTACTGGTACCAGTTGTCGTTACACAGCTGGGCGCCTTTGCCAATTCCGGGAATATCGTAGACGCCATGGCATTGATAGGGGCAAGCGTAGCACCCGGTGAACTTCTTCAGGTACTTGCGCTCCATCTCCGCCTTGACCGCCTCGCTCTTCTGGGGGTACCTTCCCCAGGTCTGTCGCGGTCCCGCCACCCATTCTCCGGCCGCCTTGCGCTGACTGACCAGTTCCCAGAAGACATCGGGCCTGGCAATCTTGAAGGTGCCGGTTCCCCGAGTGACAATTGCCTTCAGGTTCTTTGAGCCCATGACGGCGCCGTAGCCGCCCTGGCCGGCGGCGCCGGAGGTCTCGGTTATGATGATGGCCATCCGGCTGCGGTTTTCGCCAGCCGGACCGATGGTGAGTACCGAAGCCCGCGGATGAACAGCCCCCAGCGCCGTCTGCGTCTCGAAGGTATCCAGACCCCAAAGATTGGCGGCATCCTTGATCTCCACATCCCCATCGTCTATCGACAGGTAAACCGGCCTGTCCGCTTTGCCGACAATGACCAGACCATCATAACCGGCGTACTTGAGTTCCGAAGGGAATTTCCCGCCGAACCCCGAGTAGGTGAAGAGCTCCTCCGGATAACACTGGGGGGCGATGGCACAGATAGTTGCCCGGCTGAACGGTCCGCTGGCACCGGTCAGTGGACCGGTTGAGAGGATGATGGGGCTGTCGGAATGATAGGCGTCCACCTTGGGACATCCCAGTTCCCAGAATATCCGGCTGTTCAGGCCGACCCCTCCGATGAACTTCTCCGGTTCGAAGTCCGATGTCGGCACCTGGCTTGTCTTCCCGGTGGTAAGGTCGACCCACAGGACCTTGCCGGTCCAACCGTACGAATCCGTCATCTTCTCTATCCCTTATCCTTGATCGCGGTTGTCAGCGCATCGAAGTTACAGTATTCGACACAGACCGGCCCGTCGGCTCTGCCCCGGCAAAGATCGCAGATGAAGGCAACGCTCTTTTCCGGGTGCAGCTTTATCCTCGGGGGGTCAAAGGGACAGGCGTCGATGCAATCCCCACAGCCGTTGCATTGGTCGCGGTTGATGTACTTGACGCCGGTCACCCAATCGACACACAGGGCAGTGTCTTTCAGCGGGCAGGCATCGTAGCAGTCGGGCGAACGACACTGCCGGCATACGGTGAAGGTGAACTCGGAGGTCACGCGGTCACCGAGCAATTCCCCTCTTGACAGTGCCTGACCCTGTTCACTCTCATGGTAAAGGGAACACATCAGATCGCAGAGCCCACAGCCGGTACAGACCAGCGGGTCATGCACGATCCGCGCCGATGCCGGGGCCTTTTCCAGCCTATTGCTTGCCACCTACCATGCACTCCTTCCGGTTTGGCGTTTCCCGTTTCAACACGCGGTGAGGCATCCGGAGCCACATCGGTGCTGCCACCAATAGTACATTCAGGGCCTCCCGGTTGTCCATCTCCATCTCGCGTCTCTGCCGGCAGACAGTCGGTTCCAGAGGTTGCCCGTCCGACCGGCGCCCAGGAACCTGCCGAGGCGAAACACTGACGTCCTGACGGGAACGCGCGCTCGTTCAGGGCACAGCTGCATAGCCGGCACCAGATGGGAGCCAGAATATCAGAACGCTTAGCCAAGAAGGAAGGCGCCTGATTGAAGAATCAGACGCCTCGAAGTTGAAGTTGGTTGAGCTCGTGATCCATTACCACTGGACGAACATGGGGATGTTTGTCCAGCCATGTGTACGACTGGGTGGTACCGTTTAGCTTTGTTTTAACGACAAATCATAAAGAATCCAAGTGTTGATGAATGAAGTTGTTTAGTCTATCTTCATACAGTGTGCCTGAAGTGATAAATCCATCGTTATGTGTTCCGGTTATTTCTAATAATACCTTTGGTTCGGACGCAGTTTCAAAAAGACGCTGCCCGTGAGTAAATGGTATTTCCCTGTCATCACGGCTGTGGACGATTAGAGTTGGGCAGTTTACATTGCCAAGACGCCCTGCTGTGTTGTACTTGATACGCATCAACATCCTGATCGGTATGAACCAATACCGAGCGGCAGCAATATCAGGAAGTGATGTAAAAGTAGATTCAAGGATAAGTGCTTTTGGCGTATACTTAGAGGCAAGCCAAGAGGCAATCCCACCTCCAAGCGACCGACCAAAAACGATTGCTTTGTCTTTCTTAATCCGACGCTTCTCAACAAGGTATTTCCATGCTGCCTCCGCATCTTGGTATGTCCCCTCTTCCGTAGGTTTTCCTTCGCTATCACCGTATCCCCTGTAGTCAAAAATGAAAATCTCAAGTCCCAGGCGATTGAATAATTGAATAGATTCCAACCGATGCCCAATGTTTCCAGCGTTACCATGACAGAACAATAGCACACCTCTGGGGTTATCTTTCGGTATAAACCAACCGGAGAGCTTTACTCCATCACTGGTTACGAAAGAGATGTTTTCGAATAGTAGTCCGATATAACTTGGGTCTGCTGACAAAATCGGTAAAAC
>JAZFSU010000276.1:0-8879 GCA_036446335.1 Dehalococcoidia bacterium
AGGGTCATAGAGGCTCTGAAGGATCAGAACCTCAGGGACAAGGTCAAGGTCATCATCGGCGGGGCCGCGCTCACGGAGCAGTTCGCGCAGACTGTGGGAGCGGACGCGTTTGCCCCTGATGCCGTCACGGGCACGGATATCGTGAAGGGTTGGAGTACCGGACGATGAACTTCAAAGAACGAATCTTGACCGCCATGAATCATGAGGAACCTGACCGGGTTCCGGTGATGGGTCTGATCGTTGATCCTTCCACCAGCAACAAGGTGCTGGGCAAGGAGTCCGGCGACATTGGCAGCATGCTGCAGAACCCCGAAACGAGGGACGCAATCAGGAACTACCTGAGTTCGTCGTGGACCGATACGATTTGCGGCAATTTCGCAGATGCCCTGGAAGCAGCGGCCAGGCTGGGCTTTGACGCCAACTGGGCCATTTTCACCCTGATGGAAGTTGTGGAAGATCCCGAATCCAAGATGGGTCTTGCCTGGCATGACGTGTTCGGTCGCGGCTGGGAACTCACTGTTGACGAGGACGGGAACACGCTCATGAACTATGTCCGTCCCCTCTGCACGACTGAGGAAGAGTGGGAAGCGTGGGTCGAGGAGAAGCGGCCTCTATTTGACAAGTCGATTGAGGATGCGGCCGATTTCCATAAGAGGCTGGCCGGCAGCTACGGTGACAGGATCCTTCCGATGGGCTATGCCGCACCGGGGATATTCGAGAATTGCTGGCAGCCGATCGGGTTCGTCAACTTCACGAGATTCCTCTATCAAAAACCGGATTTCGTGAAGAAGGTTATTGATTTCCATACCGAGCACTACCTGAGGCACCTGGAGGCGGTGATGGACTCGGGCACCGAGATTGTGTTCGGAGGGGACGATCTGGGCCAGAAGACGGGGCTGCTCATGAGTCCGGAGCTCATCGAGAAGCTGTTCGGAGAGGCCTACAGGCGTGTCGCTGAGGCGGTGCACAAGCGGAACAGGAAGCTGGTCTGGCATTCCTGCGGCAAGATATATCAGCTGCTGGACAAGTTTATCGAGTGGGGCTTTGATGGCCTGGTTACGATGGAACCCACGGCAGGCATGGAACTGGGACGAGTGAGAGAGCAGGTCGGGCACAAGCTGGTCCTGATCGGCAATTTGGATGTGTCCTACCTGCTGGTGAGGGGCACACGAGATGAGATCGAAGAAGCTGTCAGGAAAGCGATCGGGGATGCCGCGTCGGGAGGCGGCTACATACTATCAGCGTCTCATTCGCATCCTCACGTAGATGCGACCAGACTGGGATGGATGGTGGAGGCGGCGCACAAGTACGGCAAGTATCCCGTGGGGGCGTAGCGCCTCCTCGGGGCGGACCGGGTCAGCCAGCACTGTCCAGCCGGCTGTAGAACTCCTCCATAGTGAACTGGTATTCCTGAGTGCCGTGCTGCTCGATGGCAAACGAGGCGCACACACTTCCCATCAAGGCGCCGCGCTCGAGAGTCTCGCCTTGTATCAGACCCCTGATCAACCCCGCTCTGTAGGCGTCGCCTGCGCCTGTCGGGTCCACAACCCCTTTCGACTTGATGGCTGGGACATCCACTGTACTTTCCGGCGCTTGTACCCTGGAGCCCTTCTCCCCCAGCGTGGTGACGATTGCCCCGGTACGAGCCAGCAACTCGCCCTGGCTCAGACCTGTTCTGCTCTCGATCAGGTCCAATTCATAGTCATTTGATACCAGCAGCCTGGAGCCGTCTATGCATCTCGCAAGGGCCTCGCCGTCCCACATCGGCAGAGACTGGCCGGGGTCGAAGATGTAGTCGATACCCCTGCTCTTGCAATCCTGGGAGTAGGTCGCCATATCCTGGAGATTTCCAGGGGCGATGATGACGATGCACTTCTTCGGGTCGACCCGGTCAAAGTCGAATGAGGAAGGATGTTTCATGGCCCCGGGGTTGAATCCGGTGATCTGATTGTCGGCTCGATCGGTGGTGATGTAGGCGCCCGCGGTGAATTCCTCGTCCACGATGTCGATGCTGTCAAACGATATGTCGTTCTTCGACAGCCACTCGAAGTATCGCTGGTAGTCGCGGCCAATTGTAGCGGCGATGGTAGGCTCCTCGCCCAGCAGGCGGAGCGCATACGCTATGTTTCCCGCCGTGCCCCCCAGGTGCTCGACGAGGCTGCTTACGGTGAAGCTGACGTTCAACACGTGGATCTTCTCCGGCAGGATGTGGTCGGAGAAGCTTCCGGGGAACTCCATTATCCTGTCGTACGCCAGGGATCCTGATACTACGATGTCCATAGCAACGTCTACCTCAAGAAGCGGATTGCAGTGTACAGGGTACACGTCTCGCGGCTCGGCTGTCAAGGACGCCGAAGGTGCTTCAGGAGTCGGGGGTACTATTTTCCCAGGAGCAAATACCGTAAAGAGCCATTGTGCGTGCGGCACGAGGCGTGGTATCGTGCAAGGTGGAACAGACTCAGGAGTAGAGGCGCAATGGAGGTGCGAAGATGGCCGTGATAGACCCGAATAATCTGGACCTGGTGGCTGCGATGCTGACCACCACCGCAGTGAACAAGCACGTGCAAAACAGCCAGGAACCAAGAAACACGGACTATGAATTCCAACTGGTTGTTGAGAACTACTATAGAATGAGAGCCTTGCTCAAGGATGAGGACGAGAGGCTGTCGATGAGTTCAACATCGACTGCATCCGCCAGCCATTCGATCTAGTTCGAGCCGCGCAAGACATCGCGAGTAAGCTTGCCCCTGGCTGGCGAGGCGTACCAACGCAGGCCTTGGCCTGCGGCCGGGCTGAAGGCGGCTTGAGCCTGCCTGGTTCAGTCCAGCCCCCATGTGGTCGCTCTCCGGTTCGTCGGGGAGATCACTCCCGGACGAAACATAGCCCGTCTTCCCGCCGGCGTGCGTTCCGATCTGTTGACCGCCAGCATTCGCCTGTGGTAAGGTCTAGTCCCGATGCGCCAACCGTTCCCAGTTCGTTCATGGGAATATGCTGTGGCAGGACAGGATGGAAAGCACGGTGGGCTCTGGCCCGCTGACCAAGAGTGTTCAGTGATACTGGCACCCAAGACAGGTTGCATGAGTCTTGTTCGACGGGAAGGCGAGGGCGGTTGTGGAGCACAAGGCACTAGCGGGATGCACCATGTATGACGTTGCAGTCGTGAAATATGAGAAGCCGCTCGAGTCACTCAGGAGAGCGCTGGATCTGGCCGGTGGTCTCTCAGACGTTTCGCCTGGCGCGAAGGTGGTCATCAAGCCCAATTTCCCGATATGGCATGAAGGTGTGAACTTCCCCAAGTATGGCGTCTATACCACGGCGCGGTTGCTTGAAGACGTGGTTGTCCTCCTGGTGGAACGTGGGGTCAAGGACATCTCCATAGTGGAAGGCATGATTGAAATCGAGAAGAGACCAGAGTCAATGCTGGAGCTCGCGGCCAAAGGCATGGGACTCGACCTCCTTTCGGAACGATATGGTGTGAAGATAGTCGATGTGCTGAAGGGGTCTTTCGCCAGGGTCAGTTCGGGGGGCCTGACGCTGTCCGTCAACAGAGACATTCTTGCCGCTGACTACGTCCTCAACATGCCGGTGCTGAAGACACATGCCCAGGCCAAGGTCTCTCTCGGCATGAAGAACCTGAAGGGCGTGCTGAACATGGCCTCCAGGAAGAAGTGCCACAACGCCGACCCCAGCATCGATCTGGACTATCACATCTCAAGGCTGCCCGAGATGCTGCCCCCGTCTCTCACGATAATAGATGGCATCTACAGTCTGGAAAGGGGGCCTGTCTATACGGGCAAAGCCCATCGGTCTGATATCATTGTTGCATCCAAAGACCTCCTTTCTGCCGACAAGGTGGGGGCGGCAATCCTGGGGATCGCCCCGCAGACCGTCCCCTATCTGACGTTTGCGGCCGGAAAAGACAGCCGGCCTGCTGATTTGAGCGACGTGCGTATCAGGGGAGAAGTGGATGTGGCGACGGCACTGAAGCCTCACAAGTGGGACTTCGAGCAGGCTGAGGCCGGTGAAATGCCACTGTTCCTTGAACGGGCCGGCATTCGAGGCATGACCTACCCGCGCGTGGACAACACCATGTGCACATACTGCTCCGCTTTCATCTATGACGTGCTAACCGGCATCATGCTGGCGAAGAACAAAGACAGGCCCTTCGATGATATCGAGGTGCTGCACGGCAAGGTCCACGAGCCCACGGCAGGCCACAAACACACTCTGCTCATTGGCCAGTGCCAGGTGAAAAAGAACGGTGACAGCCCGCTGATAAACCACTGCGTCACAATCAAGGGTTGCCCGCCCAACAAGAGCACCCTTCCCAAGGCGTACCAGGCGCTTGGCATCGAACTGCCCGATGATTTCGAGGCGTGGATGGCCAAGGTCCCCGAGACATTCCTGGGAAGGTACTTGGGCAAGCCGGAATTCGACGAGGCGTTCTACCGGATCGCCTAGTGGCGTGCCTGAGCAATCCAGAATCGGTGGGTTGTCGAAGCTAACCGGAGGCTATCTTCCGTCCCTTCCCAAGCTGCGAAACACGTTGCTCGGACGAACACCTAGCGGCTGATTCGGCGCAGGTAAGCGCAGAGCATGTCCACAGCGACCACCAGAAGAAGATACCACATCAGCAACAGGGCTACGTCAGTGTAGTGGAACCAGCTCATGGCGAGGCGGAATTCACGACCCAGCCCACCCGCACCTACGAAGCCCACGACTATGGTGGTGCGAATAACCATTTCCCACCGGTAGAGGAGATAGGTGAGGAATTTCGGGAGCACCTGGGGCATGATTCCGTAGGCGAGCATCTGGAAACTTCCCGCCCCAGCGACACGGAGCGCCCGCGCTGGTCGTGGGTCCATATCTTCGACGACTTCGGCTGATAGCTTGCCCAGGATTCCCAGATTATGTAGCCCCAATGCGAGGGCACCCGGCAGTATACCAGGAGACAGGAAGAAGAGGATTATCATGGCCCAGATAAGCTCAGGGATGCCTCGCAGGAACATGTAGGCTCCGCGGACAACGAAAAAGAGAGAGCGCCATACCGGAGAACGGGAGGGGGCTAGCTCTCCAGTGGCGAGGTTGCGCGCCGCCGGCAGAAAGGTGAGCAGTGCCCCGATTCCGGCGAACACTATCGCCAGGACACTCATGGCCAGAGTCTCATACGCCAGTCTCCCGGTCCTGGCCCATTCCCCCGGTTGGAGAAAGGCAGGCTCACTCCTAGATCCTCTCCCGGCGAGCTGCCCAATGAAATCAGTGGCACGATTCCAGGTCTCCCCCGAGAACAGGCCCAGAAGATCACCGCCGTCTACCAAAAGAATGAAACCCCATGAGGCGATAGCCAGGACAACGAACGCTACCAGGGAGCCCCCGGCGAAGCCGAAACGCCGCCCCCTGATTGGCGATTCCGCGGCCAATACGATGCCCTTGTTCATGACACCAGCCTTCGCCGCACTGCGTTGCTCCAGATATCAACCACCGCGATCAGGGCAACCAGAAAGAACAACAGGGTCCAGACCTCGTTGTAGAGAAGATCGTTCAGGGACAGCAGTATCTGGTATCCGAGACCACCGATGCCCACAAAGCTCATGATTATCACTGCCCGGATGGCGCATTCGAACCGATAGAAGGTGTAGCTCAGCATATCGGGCAGGGCTATCGGGAGTCGGCCGTAGAGAAATACCTTCCACTCAGAGCCACCGGAAGCTCTTAAGGCCTGCAGTGGCTGGGCTGGAACGTCGTTGAGAATGTCCGCATAGATCCGGCCAAGGATGCCTCCGTAGGGAATGGCCAGTGCAAAGATGGCAGCCATGGGTGACAGGCCGATGGCGACCACAAAAAGCCATGCCCAGACCAGTTCATGGATCGAGCGGAGGAAGGCGAGGAGGAAGCGGGTGCCCAACATCGCCGGCCATCGCGCCCGCGCGGACCTGACCAGGACACCGGATGCCACGACGCCCAGAGGAAACCCCAGGGCAACGGCCAGGGTGATGCCCGCCACTGCGTAGGCAATGGTCTCCCAGCTTGCACCTAGGGCAACTATGACGAAGGACGGGGAGACCTCGGGACTGAGGATCGCTCTCAGGAACTGTAGGAGCGCAGCGAAACCGCCTGTGTGGACAAGCGGGCCGCCCCAATCGACTGAGGACACGCTCCAAACAAGAGCAGCCACCAGCAGAACGGTGAGAAAACCTCGGCTTTCAATGAGCCTCCTCAACCCTCAACCCTTCCCCTGATCTCGTAAAGGCGCTCAAGCATCTCCTCTGTTACTTCGCCAGTAGGAAGGTCGAACTGTAGCTCCCCGTTCCGCAGGCCAATCGCCCTGGAAAAGTGTCTTTTGATCAGGTCCACAGAATGCAGGGTTGCGATCAGGGTCTTTCCGCGCTCACTGGCGATATTAGAGAGCAAGCTCAGCACGTCCTCCGCTCGCGCCGGATCGACGGAGGCCACTGGCTCATCGGCCAGCATTATGTCAGGGTCCTGCACCAGCATCCGGGCCACTGCCACTCGCTGTTGTTCTCCGCCTGAGAGTCGCGACGTTCTCTCATAGGCCTTCTCAGTGATGCCGACCTTCCCCAGAGCTTCCAGGGCGATATGGCGATCTCTTGGAGAGATCAGGGAAACCAGGGATCGCATGAGACTCCACTGGCCAAGCCGCCCGGCTAAGACGTTGTGCACCACGGAGAGGAGAGGCACCAAGTCGAACTGCTGATGAATCACGCCCACCAAACCTGCAAGCTCCCGACCAGCGGTCAAGCCCGAAAGCGGCTGGCCGTGGACCCAGATCTGGCCTTGAGAGGGCTGGATCACTCCGCCAAGGAGGTGCAGCAGCGTGGTCTTCCCTGCGCCGCTGGGCCCCAAAAAGGCTACCCTCTCCCCTCTCGCTATGGTCAGCGAGAGGGGAGCCAGGGCCACTGTTCGCGGGTAGGCCTTGGTGACGGAATCGAGAACGAATGCTGGACAGCGGCTGTCAGATGCTCCCATTATCGAATGATTCCTACCTGGCGCGCCACGCTCTCAATGGCGTCATAGTTCTCGTTCCTGGTCTCGATGAAGCGGTCTGCGTTGAAGAGGTTCAAGATCTCCTGGTCCGCAGGCCCTATTGCCAGGAGTGCGGCCTTTACCTTGTCCTTGAAACCATCTCCGAAGACCCGGTCAACGTCGCCCCGGATGGTCCAGTTGTAATCGTAGTATGGTGGGGTTCTATAGAACTCCCTGACCTTTGATAGATCGACCCGGCCTTCCTCGACTGCCCTTTCCCAGACGGCCTCGTTCAGCGCCCCTGCCTGGTAGGCACCGCTCTCCACCATCTTCCAGGTCTTGTCATGAGATCCGGAGTAGTTGGGCAAGCCGTTGAAGTCCTTGTCCGGGTCGATGCCTGCCTCAAGCAAGAAGTAACGCGGCATCAAATGGCCGGATGTTGAGCTTTCGCTGCCGAAGGCAAAGGCCAGCTCTTTGAGGTCTGCAAGCTTTTCCACGGGCAGGTCCGCTTGAATAATGAAGACAGAATGGAAATCCGCATCCCTGGGCCGCTGCGCGATAGCCTCAGAGTCCGGAGCGGCCAGCCGTGCTTGCACCCCAGTGAGCCCGCCAAACCAGGCCATCTGGATATCGCCCCTCTCGAAGCCAGTCACTACCGCGGCGTAGTCCATCGTGGGCACGCCCTCCACTCGGACGCCCAGCTCTTTGCGGAGGTAGTCTGAAACTGTGGTGTATCGCCGGGCCCACTGGGCAACGTCCTGGTCGGGAATGCCGGAGAAGCGAAAAACCTTCTCATTCTCCTGACTTTTGGCGCAGCCAGCGCCAGCTGATATCAGTGCGGCTAGCAGCGCCAAAGCGATCGTCGTTGAGACTACAAATACACGCTTATGTGATAGTTTGCGATGGTCTCCCCGCATTTCCCCTCGTCCTTTCTGTGGAGTTTGCTGCCAAAATGCAGGAAACGATAGTTGACGTGGAGAAGCGCCATGAGGAGGGCGACCACATAGAAGAAGCGATAGCCTGCGGCCCACATCGGCCTCAAACCATCGCTATCCTGTGGCCTGCCAGATTGAAGGTGACTGTTGACCCAAGGGGGTCAAGTCGGCTAATGCGCGATGAGAAGAGAGGCCGTTTGAGCAGATGACTGGCGCAAAACTTGCGCCACGCCTTCAAAGCGCTTCCCTCAGACTCAGGTGAAGCTGAATGGTGGCAACCAAGTCATCGCTCTCACCTCCTTCCCCTTTCCTTGTGTTCTCTTCTGACTCCAGCTATCGCGGATAGTATAGTACCCGGACGACTCCACTGCAAACAAGGCCGAGTTCAAGGATATGGGCATGGACTACTGGCTGCGCAAAACGCAAGAGGTGCTGGCGAGGGTGGAAGGGTGAAAGCCAAATGTAGGGTGGGTGAAGTGGCAACGGAACCCACCAGGCGTCGCGAACAGATGGCGGTGGGTTTCACTTCGTTGCACCCACTCTACGACTGAAGGAAGCCAGAAGCAATGAAATGCCCAAGATGCGACTGGGGACGATGCTACTGGGAGTCGAGAGCCGTCGGCGTGACTGCCAGCTCCACAGTATCCTCGTAGGGGTCCGCGTAGAACATGGAGTGTTCCTCCAAATGACAGTCGGCAGACTGCTCGTGGGCTTCCTCCGGAGCCTCCGACTGACCGTATGCGACCTCTTCGAACCTGGATGGATCTGGAGTGTGCTGGTCGCCTATTGAGTCAGAGGCGGTGTCTCGACGGCACCCGACGGGTCTGCCGACAGCTGCTGAGAGGCCTGGTGGAACATGGTTCCTATCTCGCTTTCGAGCAGTTGCTTGCTGCTCACGAGCAATCGCTCGACTTCCTGCTTGACCAGAAGCGCTTCTTGCTCTGCCTGCGCCCTGGCCCG
>JAZFSU010000277.1:0-3544 GCA_036446335.1 Dehalococcoidia bacterium
CTCTGAGAAAGCTCTCGGCTACCTGCTCAGTTCCCATAGTACGCCACAGACCGTCTCCGCTATTGCCTTTTGCGGTCGTTTTGTGTAATGTTTGGTCTCAAATGGGTCGGCGTGTGGCCCTCCGAGGCTGCGGGGTCGGCAGTATGCAACGTTAGAGCGAGGGCATGTGCGGTGTTGCCACGTGTAGTTTTACATAATGAAGTGAGCTTGGATGGGCGCTTCGACTGGGTCACGCCGGACCTGGGCCAGTTTTACGAACTCGCCTCCCGCTGGAAGGAGGACGCCACTCTGGCGGGGAGCGAGACGCTGTTGAGTGCGTATCCCGAAGAGCAGCTGAGCGCTGATGACATGGAAGGCGCTCAACCGCCTGAGAAGAACCCCGATGACACCCGTCCCTTGCTCGTCGTCCCGGACAGCAGGGGACGGCTGCGCAGCTGGCACCTGCTGCGAAAGGAGCCGTACTGGCGGGACGTAGTGGCGCTGTGCTCCCGTTCTACTCCGGAAGCGTATCTGGACTATCTCAGCGAAAGGCATGTAGAATACGTTGTGGCCGGAGATGACCACGTCGATCTGCGGGCAGCGCTGGAGGAACTCAACGCTCGCTACGGGGTCCTGACGGTTCGAGTGGACGGCGGGGGAAGTCTGAACGGGGCTCTCCTTCGAGCGGGTCTGGTGGATGAAGTCAGTCTGCTCATCGACCCGTGTCTCGTGGGAGGCACAACGCCGCGCTCGGTATTTCAAGCAGCTGACCTGAACTCCTCGGACAGCGTGATTCAGTTGAGGCTGGTGCACTTCGAGAAGGTCAAGGGCGACGTTGTCTGGCTGCGGTACGAGGTGGTGAAGTAGTAGGGCAACGTTCTGCGAATTCTGGGAGGTACCCGACGAAATGAGCAGATTCACCGAAATACTGCAGGTGGCACCACTCCCTGACGGACGAAACTGGGTGATCTTGAAGGATTTCGGGTACGATGTGGGCGGGGAGAACAGCGGCGAGACGATAAACGTCCCCATCGGTTTTGTCACTGATTTCGCGAGTGTGCCCAGGCCGCTGTGGTGGTTCGCACCCAAATGGGGGCGGTACGGCAACGCTGCGGTGATTCACGATTTCTGCTACTGGGACCAGTCATATGACAGAAGGAAGTCCGATGACGTATTCAAGGAAGGCATGCAGGTGCTGAAAGTGGGCCGGATCAAGACCTGGCTCCTGTATTATGCGGTTCGGTACTTTGGCCGCATGGCCTGGAACGCGAACAAGAGGAGGAAGCGAAGGGGCGTTCAGAAGGTGCTTGAGAAGCTGCCCGAGAAGGTCTCCGATTGGAATGCGATGAAGGTGCTGAAGTAGAGAATCGGGGGGTGGATGCACGGACTTGGTGGTGTCCCAGCTCGACGCCAAGGCGTGATCGCGTTGCTGCCGTTCCGGTTCTTCGTCGTTTTCACCAAAGTGGCGTGTATCCACTGCCGCGCCAAGAACGAGTGCCCCAATGCCCAGGCCATGGGTATTGGCGTCAAGCATGTGGAAGTGGAAAGGAGATGAGACATGCATGTGAATTTCTGCCCGTTGATCCTTCAAGTGAAAAGCAAGGATCTGGAGTTTGCACAGGCCTTGCAGGCATCCACGTGCCACCAGGGACAGTATGAGCTCGTCTACTCCCAGAGCGAGAAGGCGGTGTATCATTGCGCATGGTGGGACCAGGAGAGAGGAGACTGCGCGGTGCACAACCTGTCTCGCATCGGGTCGCTGGCCGAGAGAGGGAGAGGCGGCAAGATCTGACGGGAGGGCCAGTCGGACCGCTGCGCACGCCGGGGGTCCGCCGGATGCCCCGGGCTAGCCCAGTATATGGCTCGAGAGGAAGGTGCCCAGCGCTCGAAACAGGTCGTCCGGAGTGCCGTCGTTGAGTATGACGTGGTCGGCCATGGCGATCGGCCCGCCCTTTTCTACGTTCTCGATCTCGGCGAAGTCCCGGCTCTCGGCTTCTTCAAGCGTGAGCGGGCGATCGGGCCGTTGCGACAGGCGAGCGTAGCGGAGGGAGCGGGTGGTGACAATCGCGAGGACCTTCATTCGATCCCCAAGATGCTGTTTGAGAAACTTGTACTCCGACCAGGAGTACAGGCCATCGATCACGGTAGGCCCCGCCGCCAGGCTATCAACGATCTCGGGTAGCGAGAGCTTGGCGTATGCTTCCATGCCGTGTGTCGCTCTCAACTCCTCCCGGACCGCTTTTTCGTTGGCTTCGTTGATACTCATGTTCCGTGACTCCACCTCACGCATCGTTATTCCTCCGAAGCGTATGACGCTCCAACCCTTTGTCACCAGGTGGCGTGCTACGGAGGACTTGCCCGAGCCGGCCATGCCGACGATCACGAGCAGCGGGTGGCTAGTATTGCTGTCGACCAGCATTTCGATCTCCGGTTCCTTGGTTTGACGTTTGTCGCGCAAATACAGGGCGCGCATTGGGGGGACGCCCCACTCTGACGTTCGAGCCAGTATGCGACCTGTTAATATTAACCTTGATAGCCTGCGGTGGCAACCGCTATAATCCAATGTGCAACAGGCGACGTGGTCCGGAGCTATGCCGGGGGCAGTCGAGCGGATGAAGCTGGCGGGGTAGCTATTACTACGAATAAGAGGATGTACATGAGTTCTTCAGACAGGGACAGCAAGAGACCGGACAAGTTCCAGCACTTCCTCAACAGGGCGAGGGTGGCGGCAGAGATGAGCACTTGTATGAGGAGATGGATAGGCGCAGTCATCGTCAGAGACGGCGTCGAGGTGAGCTCAGGCTATGTGGGATCTCCGAGAGGAACGGAACACTGTATCGACGTCGGTACGTGTCTCAGGAAGGAACTGGGCATTCCGCCGGGGGAGAGATACGAGTTGTGCAGGAGCGTGCATGCCGAGCAGAACGCCATCATAAACGCGGCCAGGACCGGCGTTTCGATCGTCGGCGGTGAGTTGTATATCTCCAGCGAGAGAGTGAAGGGGCAGTACGACGAGAAGAGCGGTGAGACCAGCAAGATCTACGGGCCGTGCATGATCTGCGCGAAGATGATTCTCAACTCCGGGATTGAGGCCGTCCACATGAAGGAGGAGGGCGTCGGCACCAGGACGTACAGTCTGGAAGACCTGGATCGGGCGCTCCGCGAGGAGGAAGAGGCGTTGCGAAAGGGCTTCGGGCACTAATGCGACTACAGGACACTGACGTTTCGGGCGGGTCCTTCGCTGCGATACTGGACGACTGATTCCGGGCGGTCGCTTGATGCCCGCGTGGTGCACGGAGCAGTGCGGCGGGCATCTTCTTTGACAGGATCAGAGAACTTTGCCTGACAGGCCAACGATGCTGTTCACAAGCATCTTGTACTCTCGCGCGTACGCATCTTGATCCAGGGTTGCCAGGTAGTCGAGGCTTCTGTCTTCTTGCTTGAGAGCCGCGAATATCTCATCAGGGGTCTTTCCTGCTTTCGTGGCTAGGGCAACCGCATTTCGCCACGACACCAGCCTCTCTTTTGCCAGGTTCAAGAGGTCAGGCCCGTTGTCATAGCAGCC
>JAZFSU010000278.1:0-2025 GCA_036446335.1 Dehalococcoidia bacterium
CCCATAGTACTCGGCTGAGAGCGCTATCAGGCCCATGATGACATCCTCTACAGCGGGCTTGCAGCCGCAGTAGCTGTGCCGGTGCGACGATGCAAACGTAAGCGCCATTTTGCCCGCAAACTCATGCTCGCCGCACATGAACACCCTGTCCCACGGGACGAACGTGTCATCAAAGATAACCATGGCATCGGAGCTTCCATAGGTGTTCAGCGGGGCTTTCAGGAACTTCCTTTCTCGGGGAGCGCTGGCCCGGTTCACGATGTGAACTCTGTCATGGTCTGCGGGGATGGCGAACGCCACTGCCCACTGCTTCTCTTCCTTTCTCAGAGTCCGGGTGGGGAACACCACCAGCTCGTCGCAGTAGGATGCCATGGTGATATCCTCTTTGGCCCCCCTGACGACTATGCCGTCCTTGTCCTGGCTGACCACACGCACGTGGAGGTCAGGGTCGACCTGCTCGTGAGGCCGCTTGCTTCTGTCGCCCTTGGCGTCGGTCTGGACCGCGGCCGCTACCTGGTCCTTTCTCTGATATGCCTTGATGAACTCGAGATAGCGTTCGTAGTACTCCGTTCCACACGCATCATCGATGTCCTTGGTCACTACCGAGAGAGCGTTTACAGTGTCCGTTCCCATGCACCGCTGAATACAGAAACCGGACAGGCGCGCGCCGGTGCGAATCATCTTCTGCTTCTGGAGGAGATCATCGACGCTGTGGGAGACGTTGCAGAAACGATTGATCTTCTCGCCGGTGTACTGGGAGATGGTGGTGAACAGCTCTTCGTGCTCGGGATCGCCTGCACGATCGAAAGTAATCCGCATCACATTGACGCCGGGAAGGATGCGCGGATCGTCCCGCTTGACGATCTCCCCGCCCATGTAGACGTTCGGCTTCATCGAGCGCAGGCACTCGAGATATTCTTCGGAACTCCTCATTCGTGGCCCCCTTTGCATCAAACGTGGATTCTCTGCGGGTGGTCACTCGCCGGCAAACAGCCTCCGTGGGTTGTCGACCATCATGGTGTGAATCTTATCGTCGCTCACGCCCGCCTGCTTCAGCGCTGGGATGATGTTCCTGAAGACGTGAGTGAAGGACCAGTTGGGAAGGACGGCCTTTGTTGCCTCTGTCTCAGCGGGCGTCTGGCCGGGCCAGCATGATACGTAGTCATGAGAAAGCATGATCCGGCGGGCGAAGCCGATCCCGAGGAGGCCGATAATGCAGGCCGTCTTTAGCGAATCCGGGAACAGGACGTCCAGTCCCAGGCGGTCGAAAGCGATGTAGACTCCTCTCTCGAGGACGGAGGTGTGGTACCTCAGATCGGGGCTGCCATCCATGTGGCCGATGCTCATGCGCCGGGGATCGGCCCCCTCCGAGATGAGAAGGTCGGCCTGTTCTGGCCCCATAGTGCCCTCTTCAGTGTGAGAGATGATGGGGACCCCGGTCTCCTTCTGAGCTTTGGCTGCTGCCTTGAGATTGATCTCCTCGTAGGGCGATATGCGGCCCTGCCCGGTCGCGACCTTGATGACACCTGCCTTGACGCCGGTGTCTCCGATACCTTGAGTGATGTCTTGCATCAACGTCTCGTAGACTTTGGCGGCGCTCTCGGCCTGGACGTTGCGGGGGTGGGATGAGTCAGCTGCTCCTGCGGCCTCCATATAATACCCTGTGGCGCATATGATATTGATGCCTGATTCGTGCGAGACCCGCCTTATTAGCTCTGCGTCCCTGCCAAGGTCGATGGGTGTCGCATCAACGATTGTCGTGAGTCCATGCTCCTTGGCTTCCTCAAGGGCTTCCAGGCATGTACGCGCTATCTCATCCCGGTCATAGGGGATATCTTGGGCATCACAGATCTGCCCAGGGCGGCCGCAGATCAGGTGCTCGTGGATCAGTGTGATGCCAAGATCGCCGGGGGAGATTGGGCCCAAAACTGTGTTGACTATATTCATTGCTGCAAAAGCGGGCTGGGTACCATCGATCTATCGTGCGATGAAGGTCTGGTGCGCCTTGGCCACCGTGTCGCCGTT
>JAZFSU010000279.1:0-3133 GCA_036446335.1 Dehalococcoidia bacterium
GCCTGCTCAACGGTGATTTTCCTGCGCAGGTGCGCCTTGGGATTCAGGGAGCCATTGTGATGGCTCTTCACCGAGATCTTGGCCATCATCGTTTTGCCCTCCTCGGGGCTCAGGCCATAGCGCGCGAAGTACCTGGTAGCCAGCATGGCGAACACGCCCGGCGGTGCGATGCTGGGGAATGTGTGGGCGCCGGCTCCCGAAGCTCCCTGCAGGCCGCTCAGCCCCTGGTCCTTGATCTTCTCGGCGCCTATGGCCAAGGCTATGTCGTATACCCGTGATGCGACTGCGTAGGAGGCGTTCCTCAGTGCGTCCGAACCGGTGCAGCACATGTTCTCGACGCGCGTGACCGGCTTGTACTGAAGCCTCAACGGTACGGCCGCGGCCATGCCGGCCATACCCGAGTACTCGTAGAATGTGCCCACCCAGCACGCCTCGATGTCGCTGGGATCGACGCCTGCATCATCATAGGCTTCGTAGGCGGCGTCCACCATTAGATCGGTGACGTTCTGGTCCCAGCGCTCACCGAATTTGGTGCAGCCCATGCCTATTATTGCCACTTTGTCCTTTATGCTCTCGCCCATGTCAGTTCTCCTCTAGCGCCGCACCGGCCGGCACTTCCAGTAATAATTGTGGACTCCACGGTTGATGTACAGCTTCCTGAATGTCATCTCCACCTTCATGTCCACTTCCACCTCTTCCGGATCGCGATCGGTCAGGTCGAACAGCGCCCGGCCTCCGCCGTCGAAGTCGACCACCACAGCCGTGTTCGGCGGGTCGCTGCTCATCTGCAGCATGTCCTGCGTGTATGTGAACACCCTGGCCTGCTTGTCGGCAAAGCTGTAGGGCTCGAAGTGGTCCTTTGCCTGGCATATCAGACAAATCCTTCCGGGCCGGACTTCATACTGGGGCGTCCCGCAGCTCGTGCATTTCTGCCCGCAGAGCGCGAGGATCTGTTTGCGTTCCCTCCACAGCTCCGAGATTGACATGGGCGGTCTCTCAGGCCGCCTGGCCGGCTCCAGGGTCAGCAGGTCCCGCCACCGAAGGTAAGTCTCGTAATTCCTGACCATTCGTTTCGGTTCCAGGTGATTCTTGATGCCCTTCCGCTCTCCCAGCTGCGCGACGCCGTCGGCTACCTGCATGATGAAGGCGTCGGCCCCGTTGCCATAGCTGGCCAGGAGAAGCCTGTCCCCCGCCTTGGCCTCTTCGAGGGCGGCAACCAGCATCATCATCGCCATCGCGGCTCCTGTGTTGCCGACGGTCATGAACATGGCGTCCTGGACTTGGGCAGGCTCGAATCCAAGGCCTGCCGCCGCCTTTGCGTGCCTCCTCACGTCCGTGGGGGCGTCGAAGACCGCCTTGGCGAAGTCCTTGGGTGTGAGGCTGGATTTCTCCATCAGCCGGGATATGGCTGGGGGGAGAACTCTGGAATACCCTTCGTCGAGGACCATGCGGTCCTCCCAGGAACGGAGGTAGATGTCGCCGTCCGCCCTCCATACGCCGGAGAACTCGTCTGACACATGGTGGCTCTCCTGGATCTCGGCGATGAGGTTGTTGTCTCCCAGCAGCAATGCGGCGGCTCCATCGCCCAGCGCCTGCTCGAATTGACCGGACGGCGCGCCCATACGCGTATCGGCTGCTATGACAAGCACTCTTTTCGCTGTGCCGGCTTTGATGGCATCCAGGGCACAGCCAAGAGCACTGGTCCCGACCCGCAATGAGCCGGCGAAATCAACGGTTCGCACCTCTTCGGGCAGGTCAAGGGCTGCTGATATGATGGCCGCGCCCAGCTTTTCCTTGTAGGGAAGTGTGGTCGAGGCGAGGAACACGGCGTCGACCTGCGCCGGGTCCAGCCCGGTGAGGCAGTCCCGTGCCGCCTCTACGGCCATGGTTATGCTGTCCTCGTCGAAATTGGCCACGGCCTTCTCGCCGGGCATCCCGAATCCGCCCCAGGCCCTCTGGAACTCCTCTCTGTTCATTCGGTGGTACGGCACATAGGCACCGTACGATACTATTCCTGCCACTGGCTGACCTCCTTTGCTAGCTAGTGAGCTCTTCGGGCTCCTCGAATTGGGTGTCGCCGCTCGTTGCGCCTTTCGTCCCTGACTAGTTCACCGAGAACGTCGAACCGTCCTCCGTCTTCGTGACTTCTATGCGTACCGGGAATGCGTCTTTCAGATCCTCGATGTGAGTGATGACCAGTATCTTCTCGAAGTCGTCCTGAATCGAGTTGATGGCTTCGACAAGTCTCTCCCTACCGCTGCTGTCTTGCGTGCCGAACCCTTCGTCTATGATCAGCGTCGGCAGCGGAGCGCCCGATCGTCCTGCCAGCAGCTTTGAAAGAGCGATGCGCAACGCGAAATTGACTCTGAATGCCTCTCCGCCGCTGAACATCTCGTAGTTGCGCGTACCCAGCTCATCGGCTATTCGTATCTCCAGGGTCTCGACGGTCTCTCCTTTCTTCGTGTCGCGCTGGCTTTCGATCCTGACATGCATCCGGTTGTCTGTCATCCGGCCGAGCAGCCTGTTGGCCTCCTCCTCAATCGCAGGAAGGACTGATTCTATGATCAGGGCCTGCACTCCTCTTTTGCCGAAGGCCGTCGCCAACTCCTCGTAGATGCCTTTCTCTTCAGCCGCCGCGCGAATGGCTTTGGAGATGTCCTGCCTTTCCATTTCCATCTCGGCGCATCGACGCAGGCTCGCCTGCAGTTCGGCTAGCTTGTCCCGATAGCTGCGCTCTCGATCCCGGAGTTCCCGGAAGGCCGCCTCAGCCGAATCGAGCTGTCGCTCCAAGTTTGGCAGTGCTTCGAGGTCGACCAGAGATGCCTTTCTCTTGTCCTCGCTCTCCTGGAGCGCTGCACGCAAGTCCTGCGCAGCTCTCTGGGCCTGGTCGAGAGCCTGCTTCTCTTGGGGGAGAGCTCTTTCCGCCTCGGCCTTGTCTCTATCGAGGGCCTCGAGCTGCCGCTCACACTGGGTGCGCTGTGCTGCTATGGCGGACTCGAGATCGGAGGCGACCCGTTTCAGGTCGTTGAGCTCGCCTTCATTCTGCTGTATCTCGCCGAGATTGGCCCGGCACGCGTCCCCCTTCTCTCTACCCTCGACCTCGTAGTTGGCCATTATCTTTTCGCGTCCTTCC
>JAZFSU010000280.1:0-34632 GCA_036446335.1 Dehalococcoidia bacterium
CCAAGGCCGAGGCCCAAAGCCCTAGGACCATCGAGTAGATTATGTCAAGCGCAAGATATTTCATAGGGTTTCTGGATGGCGATCCAGACATCCCATCCATCACTGCCAGCGACTTCAGGCGCTTCATCATCGATCTTCGGGAGACCCACAAGTAGGTGTTGCCCCCCCTCTTGAAAGTTGAGCTTTAGAAGCTCCCATCTCAGCCCAACGCACGCACCGATCGGGGATTCCGTGACTACACCCTGTTGCTCACTTTCGCTGATACTGGGGCTAGACTGTCTGAGATCACCAATCTGAGCATGAGCGACGTAGGCATTGAGAGCGGATACCTCAGAGTTATGGGTAAGGGCGGCAGGGAGAGGTAAATCCCCTTCGGTCGGAAAGTGGCGAAAGCGCTGCTGAAATATAGGGTGAAGCATCGCCCTGAGCCGCTGGTGCCCGGACGCTTCTTCCTCACGGTGGACGGTCGGCTTCTTGGAGCGGGCAAAGCGGCTGACGGGAAGGCTTGCCACACTTGGCGCTACAGGTGTATCATTGTTCACGAGAGCCATCACGAGGAGGAATGCCTCACGGCGAGTTGAGTGGGAAATCCTCGCTATAGACCAGATGGCCGCGTATATGCCTACACATCGTAGCGCTTCCAGCTTCATATGCCAGCATCTGGAGTCTCTCAAAGAGAAGAACCTGTATCGCCAGCTACGGGTCGTCGAAAGCGCACAGGGCTCCTGGGTCAAGCTTGAAGGCAAGAAAGCCCTGAATCTGTGCTCAAATGACTACCTCGGGCTGGCGACACACCCTCAGGTCACAGAAGCCGCAGCACAGGCGATAAGCAAATGGGGTTGTGGTAGCGGAGCCTCACGTCTGATCTGTGGTACCCACTCCTATCACCAAGATCTGGAGCGGCGTTTGGCTGAATTCAAAGGGGTCGAGGCTACACTGCTCTACAATAGCGGCTACAATGCCAATCTGGGGATTATCTCCGCCATGGTAGGCAAGGGAGATTGCGTATTCAGTGACGAACTGAACCACGCCAGCATCATCGACGGTTGCCGCTTGAGCCAGGCGAAGGCCCTAGTGTTCCCCCACAACGACATGGAGGCCTTGGAGGAGAAACTGCACTGGGCCTCCAGCATAGGTCGCGCGAAGCGAAAACTGATAGTGGTGGACGGTGTGTTCAGTATGGACGGGGACCTGGCCCCTCTTCCAGAGCTTGTGAATCTGGCGGAAAAGCATGACTGCTTGTTGATGGTCGACGAAGCCCATGCCACCGGAGTTCTGGGGCCCAAGGGCCGAGGCGTGGCAGCCCTTTTCGGGGTGGAAAAGCGCGTTCCAATATTGATGGGCACTTTGGGCAAAGCTCTGGGCTCTTCCGGGGGATTTGCGGCAGGAAGCCAGGAGTTGATCGAATTTCTGATAAACACCTCACGTAGCTTCATCTTCACCACGGCACTTCCCGCAGGAGTAGTGCTCTCAGCCCAGACAGCCCTGGACGTACTGGTTGCGGACCCATCGCTACCACTGAAAGTGCTAGAGAATGCGAGCTACTTGCGTGACGGGCTAAACAAGTTGGGATACAACACGCTGAATTCTGAAACCCAGATAATCCCGTTAGTAGTTGGGGACGCTGCCCGCGCCTTGGAGATGTCTCGCCTCCTTCTGAACGAAGGCGTGCTGGCCACAGCCATACGTCCTCCAACTGTTCCCGAGGGAACCTGCCGCATTAGAGCAACAGTGATGGCTACTCACACTCGGCAGGACTTGGATTTTGCCTTGAGGGCCTTTGAGAAATCGGGGCGTAGAATGGGGATTCTCTAGGGGAGAAACGAAGGAAGCTGTGATGACTCATGATATCACTCTCGAGGAGCTGAAACACCTGGATAGCCAGTTTGTTTGGCATCCGTTCACCCAGATGTCAGACTGGCTGACTGAGGAACCTCTCATTATCGCGGCGGGATATGGAAACTACCTTGAGGATGTCCAGGGACGCCGATACTTGGATGGCATATCCTCTCTCTGGGTTACTGTCCACGGACACCAGCACCCGGACATAAACCGGGCAATAACTGACCAGCTATCGTGTATTGCCCACTCCACTTTTCTGGGACTATCCAATGTGCCTGCTATCCGGTTGGCCAAAGAACTGGTGGACATCACGCCCGAGAGCTTGCAGAAGGTCTTCTACTCCGACAACGGCTCAACTGCGGTAGAGGTTGCCCTCAAAATGGCTTTTCAGTTCTGGCTGCAATCCGAGGGGCAACACACCCCCAAGACCCGCTTCATCTCGTTTGTCAATGGCTATCATGGCGATACAATCGGCTCCGTGAGTGTGGGCGGAATTGACCTGTTCCATAGAACATACAAGCCGCTCCTCTTTGATAGCATTAGGGTCAATTCTCCATACTGCTATCGATGCCACCTGGGCAACGAGTACCCGGGGTGCCAGATGTCCTGCTTGGCAGAGGTAGAAGAGGCAATGGCCCAGCATCACGAAGAAGTGGCTGCTATAGTTGTGGAGCCCTTGATCCAGGGTGCTGCAGGAATGATAGTCTTTCCCCCGGGATACACCCGTCGCGTCAGGGAATTGGCCGCCAAGTACAACATCCTTTTCATCGCCGATGAAGTGGCCACCGGCTTTGGACGCACTGGCGCTATGTTCGCTTGTCAACTGGAGGAAATAGAACCCGACTTCATGGCAGTGGCCAAGGGTATCACCGGGGGCTACTTGCCGCTCGCCGCCACTCTAGCCACACAGAAGGTGTTCGATGCCTTCTGTGGAGAGTACAAGGAGTTCAAAACTTTCTTCCACGGCCACACCTATACCGGCAATCCGTTGGCTTGCGCCGCTGCCCTGGCTAACCTTGAAATACTCCAGGCAGAAGACACTTTGGATAGACTTCAGGAGAAGATCGCTTTCTTCAGCAGCGGACTGCAAGAGCTTCGACAGCTGAACCATGTGGGCGACATCCGTCAGCTGGGCTTCATGGTAGGGGTTGAGCTGGTTGACGACAAAGACGAGAAGGAGCCATATCCCGTTGAAGCCAAGACAGCCATAAGGGTAATCCAGGAAGCCCGCAAAAGAGGGCTCATCATAAGACCTCTGGGAGATGTCGTGGTCCTAGTGCCACCCTTGAGCACAAGTCTTGAGGAATTGGGTGACCTGCTTCAAATAACGTTTGACAGCATCAAAGTGGTGACAGATACATAGTATGGGAAAGGGTATTCTTATCACCGGAACAGACACGGACGTGGGCAAGACCATTGTAACCGGCGGTTTGGCAGCAGTCCTCCGGGAGAATGGGGTGGATGTCGGGGTCATGAAACCTGTCGAATCCGGATGCAGGCGCGAGGATAACAACCTGATTCCTCAAGATGCACTTTTCCTTCGGGAAATGGCTGGATGCCAAGATGAGATGCAACTGGTGAATCCATATGCTTTGGAACATCCCCTGGCTCCAGCCACTGCGGCTCAACTGGAGGGGGTGGCCATCGAACTGGACGTGATTCGTGAAGCTTACTCCATTTTGACATCACGTCACGAGTTGGTCTTGATAGAGGGGGCCGGAGGAATGTTGGCTCCTCTCAACTCCCAGCTGTTCATGGCTGACCTGGCGATCAAACTGGGGGACATACCCATACTGGTGGTTGCACGGGATACCTTGGGCGCCATCAATCATACCCTTCTGACGATTCATTATGCTCGCACGGAGAAGATCGATGTGATGGGCATGGTGCTAAACTGCACATGTTCCCGGTGTGGGCTGGAGGATTGCCACAACATGGAAGGGCTGCAACGTCTAGCAGACGCACCTCTTCTGGGGAGGCTGCCTTTCTTGCCTCACACTGATCGTGAGAGCATCAAGAAAGCCGTTAGATCGAATCTGGATATGGAGCCTCTGCTTCAGTGGCTCGGGAGGTAGGAGAATGAACTACCAGGATGCGGCAGCACTGTCTCTTCAAGGGCTGCCGCTGGATCGAGAGCAGTGTCGTTCAGTCCTACATTGCCCACAAGATAGCATACTGGAGCTTCTACAGGCTGCGTTCATGGTTAGAAAGCAATACTTCGGGAACAAAGTGATTCTTCAACTTCTAATCAACGCCAAGAGTGGCCTTTGCACGGAAGACTGCGCCTACTGTTCTCAATCCGGCCCTTCTGAAGCATCTATTGACAGATACCCAATTCTGGATGCGGAGAAAATCATCGCTGGGGCCTTCACGGCGAAATCCAGCCACGCCAAGAGATACTGCATAGTTACCAGCGGCATCGGGCCCAGCCAAGAGGAGCTGGAGCATATTTGCCAGACAGTGCGCAGAATAAGAGCAGAGGTTGATGTCGAAATATGCACCTCCCTTGGGCTTCTCAGTGAGGAGGATGCTCAAAGGCTTAGGGAAGCCGGCGTTGACCGCTACAACCACAATCTCAATACATCTGAGCGTTTCTACCCGCAGATCTGTACTACACACAACTACAAAGATCGAATCAATACGTTGCAGAATGCCAGGAAAGCGGGATTGAAACTGTGCTGCGGGGCCCTCTTTGGAATGGGCGAAAGCGACGATGATATAATTGACCTGGGCCTGGCTCTTCGAGAAGTAGGCCCTGACTCAATACCTGTGAACTTCTTGCATCCCATCCAAGGCACCTCACTGGAACAAGCTAGTGGCCCCACTCCTTTGGAATGTCTCTGCATATTGTGTTTGATGCGCTTCCTTAATCCCAGCACGGAAATCAGGGTGGCCGGTGGCAGGGAGCTCCGTCTGCGCTCCCTCCAACCTCTGCTCCTCTACCCAGCCAACTCTGTTTTCGTTTCCGGCTATCTGTCTACCGACGGACAAGGACCGAAAGAAGCCCAGCAGATGATAGCTGATATGGGCTTCACGGTGGAAGAGGAAGCGGTGGACAAAGTGTCGGCTGCCTAGATAGACAACCAGCTGATCAGATATGACCTGCCCGTCAAGTTGATGTTCGAGCGTGTCGCCAGAAAATAGGGTGTCAAGCGCCCTTCCACGCAGTCCCCGGGCTTCCCGCCGGTGCTCGGCCGCTAGCCGCCGAAGGTCAGGAACGGCGCCTCGACCGAGTTGCCCGAGGAAGTGTAGCTTCCCGGCGTCAGCTGAACGGGTATATCGAAGACATTCGTCGCGTCCCATGCCTCGATGTTGTCCAGGGTCAGCGGGCTGGAGCCGCCCCCATCGCCTGTGACTTCGAACTCCACCACCGCGAGAGACCCGTCCCCGCTCATTCCCGTGGAGTCGACCACCGAGATCACCACCCAGCCGGGGGTGCCAGTATCGTATTCCATCATCGCGTCGCCGGATAGCGCGCCGGCTTTCACGTCGACTGGTGTGAGCACGTTCGCGTCGTAGCCCAGCTCGATGTGCACGGCGCCCAGGTCGTCAGCGTTCCGGGCCTGAATGGGCACGGAGACCTCGCCGGAGGCGCTGTCGACGAGCCCGAGTGCCACCACCACTCCTGCCGCTGCGAGAGCCGCAACCACCAGTACCGCTATGATCAGCTTCGTTCTCATCCTAGCTCCTCCTCTGAGCCGCTTCCTGCAGGATTATGCGGGCATCGTCCGGTGTGACGCTCCCGCTCCCGTTCATGTCGGCGACGAGATTCTCAGTTTCCAGTTTCACATACATTCGCAACGCATGGAGAACATCCGCCTCGTTGAGCCGCCCGTCGCCATTGGCGTCGCCGTCTTGAGGCGCTCCGATGGTGATCACACCGGCCACGGTCCCGATGTCGAGTGTCGCGCCTGCAGCGCCGGCAGCCACCACGTCAGTGAACGTCAGGTCGCTCGTGCTGCCCGCTGAGCCGACTGCCCTGAACTCCACAACCGCAGCCCATCCACTGCCACTCTTCTCCGTGGTGGAGGCGAAACCAAAGCGCACTATGCCCGGCTCGTTCGCGTTGGGCACGAAGGTGAATGACTGCAGCAGAGAGCCTTTGACTACGTCAACCGCCTCCACGACCGCCGGATCGTAATGGAGGTTGAAGCCCAGACTCGCCAGACCGCTTGCGTTCTCGAGACGCACAGGCACATGCACTGTGTCGCCGGCCGTTACGGTGGCGCTATCGGCGACAAGCATTGCGTACCGTGGACGCGGCGTAGGCGTGGGTGATACCGTCGGCCCGGGGGTCCCGTACGGTGTGCTTGAAGGAGTCGGCCCAGGCGTTATGGTGGGGTCCACACCTTCGGTCAGCTCGAAGTCCAGTGTGATCGATGCTCCGGATGGCAGGTCCTTCGACATGGTCTGTGACCTGTAGCCTGACTTGGAGGCCTTGACCGTTGCCAGCCCGGCGGGCACGTTTGCCAGCGAGTAGGCCCCGCTGCTGTTGGTCTGCGTGTTCACGATTCCGGAAGCCGTCACCGTCGCTCCGGCTATGGCCCGTCCGGTCTCCGAGTCGTACACGTTGCCGGATACTGCGCCGGTGTAATCGGCGCCTCGCGGATTGATGAGCAGTTGCACGAAATCGACGGCATATCCGTCCCCGGCGCCCGTCGTCGGGTCGTCAATGTAGAGCTCCAGACTCCCGCTGGAGACGGCGCTCAGGTAGCTGTCCGGGACCTGGGCCGATATCAGCTTGCCGATGGGCCCGGTCTGCCGGAGCGAGTTCAGAATGTCTTCGAGGAAAGGCGCGCGCTGTCCGTTCAGTGTTGCCTGGAACTTGCTTCTCCACACGGGAGACTGGAAGTCATCGACGAACATCTGGATAATGGCGGAATTGACCCGAATGCCACCCAAGCTGTAGCGCATGGTGATAGCCTGGGGCAGATTGTCGGGGCGACTCGTCGTGCTTGTGTACCCGTCCTTGCCCGCAGGAGGATGCCCATCGTAGCTGGTCCCCAGCATGATCCGGTCCGTGCCGGGCGGGTCATCGGCTTCGGGGGTGTAGGGATAGCGGTGCGTCGACGTTGATCTCCCGGAGAACACGTCGAAGCCGCTTGGCCAGCCGAAGCCAAGGTTGTCCATGTCGCCGACGGTGACCACAAGGTCAGCTGCGTACCCCGATGGGGCCGGCGTCGGTGTCGGAGTAGGCGTCGGCGTTGAGGTCGGCGCTGGAGTAGCGGCCGAGCCGCCTCCGCCAAACGATCTGGTGCCGTCCGGCTGGTACATCCACCGGAACTGGTATATTCTCCCCGAGGGACTGTAGACCGACGTGATCAGTTGTATCTTGCCGTATATTCCCTGGGACTTCATGACATATGAGTGCCCGACAATCGGCTCGGCGTCGATCTGGTAGCCGGACAGCGGCGCTTCTGCGATGCTGTCGAGAGGCACCGTGCCCATGTCTATCACAGCCTCACCCTCGAACACGTGGATGACCGAGGCATCGCCCCTGTCCGCGATGAAGAAGTCGCCCACGCCGTCCGTCAGGACCGCTGCCTGGGTGAAACTGAACGACTCGCCGGCGTTGTCCCAGTCCGTCAGTGTAGCATAGCCGCTTACTAGTCCGGAGGCATGAATAACGGGAGTGATACCGGCAACCAGAGCGGCGACCAGAATCAACAGCACTATCCTGGGAGTGATTCGTCGCGCTTTCATGTGCTTGTTCCCCCTTCTTGCCTGCTTCGTGCTCACAGCACGTCACATGAGCAGGACCTCGCTCCGATGGTAGTGGGGGACGCAAGCGGTTTCAATCCCCAGTAAGTAAGGGTTTGCAGGGGAGAATAGTACTAACGTGTAGTCCTGTTAACATTTGTTAGGTCCCGTGAAGAACGCTGGATCGGGAGAATGACGCTGGCCGGCATCCCGCGAGACAACTCGCGGGACGGCTCGACACCCATATCCGCTCGCCGTGAAGGATCGATATTGTCGCACAGACTGATGAGGATATCGTGCCTATCCGGAGATCGTCAAGTGACGAGGGGCATTAGCCGGAAAGGTGTCACGCGAAAAGCAGCGCTTGCGACCGCGAAGGATGCCGTCACCATTGGCATCGGCAGACCGGTATTCAAAGAACCGTGGCTCCTGCGGCGCTACCTGGCATCCGTTTTCAAATATCACGCCATTATGGGCTACTGTGAATCCCACATGGCCTAGGCCCTTCTCTTGCGAACGTTTCTTGGTTACAATATATCACTGGGGACAAGGGGCGCAGCCGATATGCTCGAGAGCTGGAAGCTTCCAGCTACCCAGTGGTCGGCTCCCGGCAAGTCGATCAGCCAAACCGTCGGAGAGGCGGCTGAGCGGAGTTGATATGTCATACAAGAATAGCCAACAGTTTGTGGCAGCACTAGAATCCGCGGGTGAATTGCACAGGGTTTCCGTGGAAGTTGATCCCATGCTGGAGATCGCGGCAATAGCCGATCGCACCAGCAAAGCCCATGGCTCCGCGCTCCTGTTTGAGAATGTGAAAGGCTCCCCCTTTCCTCTTCTCATTAATGCATTCGGAAGTTACCGTAGAATGCATATGGCTCTTGACTGCAACTCTTTCGACGAGATAGGCAGCCGACTGCAGTCTCGCATTAAGATGCAACCGCCGGAAAGCCTCATCGACAAGATCAGAATGCTCTTTACGCTGAAGGAAATGGCAGACATGCTCCCGAAGAAGGTCAAACGAGCACCATGCCAGGATAGGGCATTTGACTCAAACAGTGCGCTGCTGGATATGCTTCCCATCCTGACATGCTGGCCTCACGACGGTGGACCATTTGTGACATTGCCGCTCGTCATCACCAAAGACCCTGATAATGGGATTCAAAACGTGGGCATGTATCGGATGCAGAAGTACGACAAGGCGACCACCGGAATGCACTGGCAATATAACAAAGATGGGGCCCGCCATTTCGACAAATACAAAGCCAGAGGGGAACGAATGCCCGTGGCTGTGGCTCTCGGTGGGTCACCGGTGGTCACCTATGCGGCGACCGCGCCACTTCCGCCGGATGTTGACGAATTGGTGTTGGCCGGCTTTATCAATGGAAGAGCGATCGAGGTCGTCAAGGCTGAGACAGTCGACCTGTTTGTGCCTGCCGAATCGGATTTCATTCTCGAGGGGTACGTAGATCCCCACGAGGAAAGGATCGAGGGGCCATTCGGGGATCACACCGGCTTCTATTCGCCTGCCGATGCGTATCCGGTATTCCACGTCACGCGTATTACCTGCCGAAACAATGCTGTGTATCCAGCGACGGTGGTCGGAAAGCCCCCGATGGAAGACTGCTACATGGCAAAGGCCACTGAGCGCATTTTTCTACCGCTCATCACCTTTCTGGTGCCAGAGATTGTGGACATAGAGCTGCCCATGGAGGGGGTCTTCCACAATTGTGCTCTGGTGACCATCGACAAGAAGTTCCCCGGCCAGGCCAAGAAGGTCATCCATGCTCTCTGGGGGATAGGACAGATGTCATCGACCAAGTATGTTGCCGTGTTCGATAGAGACATCGATCTCAGGGATTCCCGTACAGTTGTCTGGAAGCTCCTTAACAACGTCGATCCCAAGAGAGATCTCGTGCTGTCAGAAGGCCCGCTCGATGCCCTGGATCATTCAGCTCCATACCCCGATTTCGGGGGCAAAATGGGCATTGATGCGACCCGCAAAACCCGCGAAGAAGGCATGGGCCGGGAATGGCCCGAAGAGATCCGGATGTCCACTGACGTCGAGGAGTTGGTAAGTGGACGGTGGAAAGAATATGGGCTATAGGAAGCTCTCGCAACTGATCATGTTGGAGCAGACATTGTTTGCGCTTCCGTTTGCTTACCTGGGCGTGCTCTTTGCAGGTGGAGGAACGGCCACGACCTGGATATGGGTCACCGTAGCGCTCGTTGCCGCGCGGGCTGCGGGCATGTCTTTCAATCGCGCAATTGATGCGGATATCGATAGCAAGAACCCTCGCACACGGGAGCGGCTGATCCCGAGGGGGGAGGTCCGACGTCAAACCGCCTGGCTTGTAGGTATCATTGGAGCGCTGGTACTCGTCGGCGCGTCGTACATGCTCAACGAGCTCTGTTTCTACCTGTCCTTCCCGGCAATCATCATGCTATATACCTATTCCTATTTCAAGCGCTTCTCCGCATCTTCTCATTTCTATCTGGGGTTTGTCGAAGCGGCGGCACCCATCGGGGGCTATCTGGCCGTGAGTGGTGAATTCACCTTGACACCTCTTGTTCTGGGATTTGTGATCATGACGTGGATTGCCGGCCTCGACATCGTGTATGCGCTGCAAGATATGGATTTTGACGCTCGAGAGAAGCTCCATTCCATCCCAGTCGTTGTGGGAAGGGAAGGGGCTCTGGCAATATCCGCTGGCTGCTATGTTCTCGCCGTAGGTGCATTGGTTCTGGCAGGACTTCGTGCTGACATGGCCGCACCCTATTGGCTTGCCGTGGCGGGCACGGCGATGATCTTCGTCTACCAGCAAAAACTTGCCAGAAGCGATCGTCAGTCAGTGGCCATCGGCAAGTTCTTTCGCGCCAATATGTATGTTTCCCCCACTCTGCTCTGCGGCACGGCTATTGCCGTGGCCCTATGGTGAAGGAAAGAATGATCGTTGTAGGGATAACGGGAGCAAGTGGCCCGATCCTGGGCATTCGACTTGTCGAGGAGCTGCTCAACGCAGGAGACGAGGTTGCAGGAATCGTCTCCGACAGGGCATGGGCAGTCATCGCGCATGAACTATCACATGTTAGATCGGGTGATCAACCTTTGAGGGAATTGCTTCGAAGCCGGGGCATTGCGCGTAGCGTCGGCCAGTTCAGGGAGTTTGACGACAGCGATTTCTTCTCACCGCTTGCAAGCGGTTCCAGCGTGTTTGAGGCTGTAGTGGTCATTCCGAGCTCGATGAAAACGCTGTCTGCCATTGCGAACGGATACGCCAATACCCTGATCATTCGGGCTTGTGACGTAGCCCTAAAGGAGAACCGGAAGTGCATCATCGTCCCACGGGAAACGCCGCTGAGTCTCATCCACATCGAGAACATGCGCAAGGCGGCATTGGCTGGCGCCGTCATTGCTCCCCCCGTCCCAGGCTTCTACGCCCATCCGAAAACGATTGATGACGCAGTTGACTTCGTGGTGGGCAAAGTACTCAACATTCTCGGCAGAAAACACACCCTGTTTAAGGACTGGGAAGATCAGGCTTCCTGATCGAGTGGGCAGTGGACCGAAGGCGTGAGATAACCATGGAACTGTTGGATAGGATTCGAGACAAGACTCTTTGGAGAATCGCCGACAGGGTTCAGCAGAATATCCCCGTAGACAGATCCGACGCCCGGCATATGCTAGCTTCAGATGACATCCTGGGCCTGGGGGCTATCGCCCATTACGTTCGAACCAGACTCCACGGCGATGTAGCCTACTACGGCGTGAACACGAACGTCAACTATACGAACGTCTGTGAGTTGCGTTGCCCACTATGCGCCTATTCCCGCGATGCAGGAGACGATGATAGCTTTGTGTTGTCTTTGGAAGCAATTGAGGAAAGAGTGCGCAGTGCGGTCTCTTCCGGGATTGACGAGGTTCACATAGTGGGCGGGCTGCATCCCAGTCTCACACTCGACTACTTCGAGGAGATGCTGCGGCGCATCAAGAGGATCAAGCCGGAGGTTTTCATCGTGGCATTCACTGCGGTGGAATACGATCATTTCGCCAGGGTAAGCGGCTTGTCGGTGGAAGACATATTCCGGCGTCTCATCGATGCAGGAGTGGACGCCCTGCCCGGTGGGGGGGCGGAGATATTTGCATCTCATGTGCGAGAGGTCATAGCTCCGAAGAAGATGTCAGGCGAACGATGGCTCGACGTTATGCGAATCGCTCACAGTATGGGCCTCAAGACCAACGCAACCATGCTCTACAACCACAAGGAGAGCGCGGATGATGTTGTCGATCACTTGTTCCGAATTCGTCATCTCCAGGATGAAACAGGCGGCTTCAAGACCTTTGTGCCGCTCCCTTTTCACGAGGAGAAGACACAGATTCAGGCAAACCGCCGCACCACGACGGGTTATGATGACATCCGCATCTACGCCACCAGTCGCATTGTGCTGCACAATGTGCCCCACCTGAAAGCCCTATGGATGTATCTCGGGGAGAAGATGGCACAGGTACTCCTGACGTTCGGGGTTGATGATATCGGCGCCACGTATGATAACGAGAAGGTGGTTCATGCTGCCGGAGCACAGACGCCGGATTTCGGATCCGAATCCTTTCTGAGAAGACTGGTCGAGGAAGCACAACTGATACCGAAACGATCGACCGCAGGCTACGGTTCCGACAGGACTGCGCTGTGAGACTTGGCTACATCGACTATCTCAACTGTTATCCTTTTTACTATCACATGTTTGAGCGGGAATCTATTGGCGGGGTCAAGGTGATCCCTGGGTATCCGACTGATCTCAATCGGATGATGATCTTCGGTGAACTCGACATGAGTCCCATTTCTGCTGCAACGTGCGCCGAAATGAACGGACAGATACTCCTTCTTCCTGATTCCTGTTTGAGTTCGGTGGGATACGTCGGGTCAGTTGTGCTCAGAAGTAAGGTCCCGATTGAGGATTTGCATCGCAGGACAGTGGGGCTTAGCAGAGCTTCATACACGTCCGTGTTGCTGCTGAAAATCCTGCTCCAGCGCTACTATGACATTGAACCGGTCTACCGTACAACAGACCCAAATCCAACGCTGGACGGAATGGACGCCGCGCTTCTCATCGGCAATGAGGCCATGGTGGGAAGCCATCAGCCAGTCTCCTATTCGTACGATCTGGGCGAGCTGTGGCTCCGCAAAACTGGTTCTCCGGTGGTGTTTGCAGTCTTTGCAGTCCGCCAGAGCGCTATTGAGAAGCACAGCTCACGGATTCGCGCTGTACTTCACTCCTACCACGATTCGCTACACTGCCTGGAAGCGGAAAGGGAGAAGGTTCTTGCCGGGGCACAGGGCAGATATCCAGACATCATGTACGATGTCAATGCCTACTACCGCACTCTGCAGTTCGATTTCACGGATACGTTGAAAGATGCATTGACGCACTATCTGGACCTGGCCGCTGAGTTGGGACTTGTGGATGAACGGGCTCAACTCACGTACCTGCAATTGAATAGGGACTTGCCGGAGTGAGACAGACGGCGGGGAAAAAACCAGCATGGCTCACATCAACGGTGAACTCACACAGAAGGTAATCCAAGGGAAGCGCATCACGCCAGAGGAAGCACGAGAGCTATTCACATGGGATGTGCTCGAGCTGGGTTATCTGGGTGACGCAAGGAGAAGACTGGCGTTCCCCGAGGAACAGGTTGGATTCATCATCGATCGGATCGTCAACTTCACCAATGTCTGTGAAGTTGCCTGTAACTTCTGCGCCTTTCACGCTCGCGCCAATCGTATCAAAGCGTACGAGCTGTCTGAAGATGAAATCTGTCGCAAGGTGGAGGAGCTGGTGGCCACAGGCGGCACGCAGGTAATGCTCCAGGGAGGGCTTCATCCTGATCACACGCTCGACACGTATCTGCGCTTGGTCAGAACGATCAGGGACCGCTTTCCCGAAGTCTACCTGCATTCGTTTTCCCCGGCCGAATTGGTCCACATTTCGAAGAAGGCTGCAGTGAATCTTGACACCGTGATAGGTGCTCTGAAAGATGCCGGCCTCGGTTCCGTACCGGGAGCATCGGATTTGTTGGTCGACAGAATCCGCTCGAAAGTGAGCCCACGAAAGCTCACCAAAGACGAGTGGTGTGAGGTGGCGTACGCCCTGCATCGCCACGGAATGCGTTCATCCGCGACCATGACCTATGGGATGGGCGAGACGCTCGACGAGCGTGTCGAGCATTTGAACGTGGTCCGCGATGTCCAAGATCGGACAGGTATCTTGCGGGCCTTCATTCCATGGTCATTCTCGCCTCCCATGACGCGAATGGAAGACGTGCTTCCGGCAACCGGAATTGAGTATCTCAAGGTAGTTGCGGTTGGGCGAATCTTCCTCGACAATGTCACGTATATTCAAGCGGGATGGCTCACCGAGGGGATGAAGCTGGCACAGATAGCACTTACTATGGGGGCCAACGACATGGGCGGTGTACTGATGGAGGAAGTTGTGGTCAAGGCAACCGGAATTGAAACTCGAACCAATCAGGCCGAGCTGATCGATCTCATCAGAAATACCGGAAAAACACCAGTGCAGCGTGATTCCGACTACAAGGTGATGAGGAGCTTCTGATGCAAACCCATGTCACCTACAAGGCCGACAATGAGAATCCGGATGAACGGAAGCGGTTCATTCAAGAGCTATTCGATTCTATCGTCCCGTCTTATGACTCACTGAATCACGTCCTGTCTTTCGGAACAGATGGCAGATGGCGCAAGGACATGATACGCTGTATGGGCACCCTCGAAGGCCGGATGGTCATCGATCTCTGCTGTGGGACTGGCGACGTTTCCCGGTTATTGAGCCAGCGAGGTGCGAAAACCGTCTCGCTCGATTTCTCTCTAAAGATGCTCCACCAGGGAATCAGGAAGAAGGCTCTCACCAGCGATTCCATCATGGCCGATGCGAGTGTTCTCCCGTTCAAGAACAACACCTTTGATGCCGCCACTATCGCCTTCGGCATCCGGAATATCCCGGACCTGGATCGTTTCATGGAAGAAGTTCATCGGATGCTGAAGCCGGATGGGCAACTGACCATCCTGGAACTTATCAGGCCCAAGAGCAGAATCATCCGGGTTCCCTATTCGTTCTACCTAAGCAGGCTATTGCCACTCATCGGAGGCATCGTGTCCGGCAGGCCGCTCGCCTATCGATATCTTTCCGGGACAATTGCCACCTTTGTTCATCCCCTGACCATCCAGAAGATGCTGGAGAAGCATGGATTCACGTCCGTGTCGCATTCCCCAAAAACATTCGGCGTCGCCACCGTCATCGTCTGCTCGAAAGGGACGCAATGACGCAAATTGATCTTGCCTTCAGTCCCTGTCCAAACGACACTTTCATCTTCCATGCGATGCTCCACGATTGCATTGATACCGCTCCCTTTTCGTTCACGGCGCATTTACATGATGTGGAGACGCTGAATCTCAAATCCGCCGACGGGACATTTCACGTGACAAAACTCTCGTTCTTCGCATACATGCGGGTCAAGGACAACTATGCCCTGCTTGACGCCGGTGCTGCGCTTGGCTATGGATGCGGACCGCTTCTGGTGGCGAGGTCAAGGGACATATCCCTGACAGAGGCCCGCATAGCCGTTCCCGGAGCACACACCACAGCCCATCTTCTGTTGAAACTTTGGAATCCAGCAATTCAGAATATCGAACTGACGCAGTTTGATCACATCCTTCCCGGAATTGAGTCGGGAGAGTATGATGCCGGGGTGATCATCCACGAGGGCCGGTTCGTTTATCCGACCTACGATTGTGTTGAAGTTGTCGATCTCGGCAAGTGGTGGGAAGCTGAGACGGGAATGCCCATCCCTTTGGGTTGCATTGCAGTCCGCAGGGACGTTGCAGCACTCGGCCACAAAGAGGATATTGAACGAATCCTCAGAGAGTCGGTTCAATATGCCTTTGATAACCACGATGCATCGAGGGCATTCGTCAAGGCGCATGCCAATGAGATGGATGACGAAGCAGTCAATTCGCACATCCATCTTTATGTAAACGATTTCACCCTGTCTTTGGGAGACAAGGGCAGGATAGCTGCAGAGAAGTTGGAGGACATGGCACGATGTCGCGGAATCCTCTAGCCGGTATAGTCATGGCTACGCTGCTGGAAGCAGACCCGTTTATCGAGAGTCTCGGCCTCCACGAAATCGAGAACACACCATTTCCGCTCTATGAACGTGACGACCTGATCTTGGTGATATCAGGGATCGGAAAGGCCAACGCCGCTATGGCGACGATGTATTGCGGCATCAGGTTTCACCCAAGATGGGTCTGCAACCTCGGTGCGGCCGGAGCGACGGACTCGTCACACCCACTGGGGGCAATCTACCACATTGACAAAGTAACCGAATATGACCGGCCATTCCTTCAATCGGCTGAACCCCGGATGCATACTCCTTACGTCCTGCAGGGATTCGAGACCGCAACCATTGCCACCCAGGATAAGCCAGTCCTTTCTGCAGACGAACGAAGGGAAATCTCGCTCCATGCAGACCTTGTCGATATGGAAGCAGCCGCAGTTGTTCAAGCATGCGGCAAACTTGATATGCGGCCTGTGCTCTTCAAATTCGTGAGTGATACTCCAGCCCACTCCGGTCACAGCGACATTGTGGAGCATATCGAACGCTATCGTGCCCCGTTTTGCCAGTTCTTCTCACGTTCCATAATGCCGGTCCTGAGTACGATGCCACTGCCCGGTTCGCCGAACTGCTAACACGGGCCTCAATACCTGGGCAGCTGAACCCCGCGTTGAAACCGCCTCTCAAAAGGCGCACGGCCTGCCCCTCGCCGTCACACTTGCCACAACGACTTCAAGAGACCCGACAGGATACAGCCCGAGGGCCAACAGGGAGGTTTGAATCAGCGTGTTCCATTCCAGCCGGTGAGGCCGGTTGACTGCTCAGCATTTTGCCTGGCAAATGCAGCTTCGGTCAGCTTCGATTCTTTTCCACCACTTCGAGTTCGTGCTAGCTTCATCATTTCCGGGCTTCTCTTGTTCTTCCTCACACCGGATGTTCTAGAACATGGCGCCGCCACCTATCACCAATATCGACACCAGGAAGAAAATGATCATGTAAACAAGCCAGCCCACAACACAGGTGCCGATGGCTCTCCATGTGCCAAAATCCAGAGCCTGCCTTACCGCAATCACGCCGGCAACAAGAGCCCATATGGATGCCCCGAATGCAATCAACCCTCCCACAATCGGTATGAAATAGAAGAAGGTCAGCACTCTCGGGCTGTTCGAAAAGCCAATGGTCCGCATCAATTCTCCCGGAGTGGCCGAGGTTTCCGGGCCCCTGAATACGGTAGTACCCAGCCAGTAGGTAAGCATCGACCAGACAAGCCACCCACCTATGCTCGCAGCCATACCTATCAAAAGTCCCCAGAGCAACCATATCCCCCCTTCCACACGCAAGCCTGCGATACCAGTCCCCAACCCGCTGGCCAGACTTGCTATCAGGACAGAGGCAAGTGCCTGCCTATTGGCAGTGGTATCAGCTTCCACCTCCTCATACAGATCGACATCGAGTCTCGCGGCCCTTATCATCCTGTTCACTAGAGAGCGTTCAGCTTCCACGTTTCCCACCTTTCGCTGTTTTGGATCTTCGTTTTCCCCATGTGGTCTAGGCTGAGGACTACCCAGTCACAGCCAACTTGCATGGCTTCAATCACACCTTTCGCCACGAGGTTTCTGACCTGGCTTTGGGAGAGCCCCAACGTTCTTGCGGCTCCGCGAGTTGAGCGCACAGCCGCAAAACACCCTTGCATGGATATAGAAATGGGTCTTGCCGTTGTTCAAAGAAGGCTGCATAGATCTCGACTGAGGCAACACTGGCCTTTCCGACTTCTTGCGGGATATCTCGCGCTAGTCGGACACTCCCGGAAGCCCCTGCATGTCAGGGAGAATCTGCTTGCAACTGGCACACCGGTATTTGGCCTTCCGCCCACCAACTGTGCGAACCGCATTCTCCCTCCCGCAGCCTGGGCACACTAGAATGACAGCGTCATTGGCCAAAGCCAACCGTTTCTCCATCAAGCGCCTCGCCAACTCTTTTCCTTCCCCATCAGTTACGGGGCGCAGGTTGGCAAGCGCTCTACTGATTTCCCGTTCGGTAGCGACTGGCTGGGTGAGGAGCTCACAGGCTTCTGCCTTGCCCTTGGCCTCTGCCCTTTTCCAGACTACCAACATAGGAAAGGCAAGTGCGACAAGAACCAGAGCGAGAATGATGAATCCGGAGACTCCCATGGGCTCACTTCATTGACAAAGGTCTGTGCATCATACCATATACGTGGGCAGAATGCACGCCACTGTAGAGACGATTGTGCCAATTTCTCAAGAGCCACGGAAGGGCCAGAAGACCTCTACGGAAAACGGTGTCAGGAGCAGTGAAGATACTCCATCTTCTATGCAGCCAAGAAACAGGCGTTCTCCGTTCCTGGCTTCGCTTGCAGGCTTTTCCGGCACTTTGGCCCCGCACTCTTCCTTTTTGACAGCCTGATGAGATATACTATCTGCCGAATATCGTCGTGCACGGATTCGCCACCCCACCCAACGGGTAACGGCTCTTTGACGAACTGCAGTACTCTGCGTGTGCAGTTGCATCAGGGCTTGGGAGGTGAGTGTGACGAATCCGACGGGACGGGGCCGCTCCGGGACGAATCAGCAGTGAATTGCAGGGCTTCGACCGTGAGAAGGCCTCAACTAGTGTCGTATCTCATGGGACGGTGACGAAGGAATGGCAGCTCCCAAGACTCAACCGCTTCAGGAACTGGCTCGGCTATACGGGATAGAGACGGCGTACGATGATGTGGATGACAGTGAGCAGCAAGCCGCCTCGGAAACGCTGCTGGCGGTGCTGGAATCCTTGGGTGCTCCCATCGCACGCCCCGATGACGCCCCCCTGGCAATACGAGAACGACGGCAAGCCATCTGGCAGCAGCCGCTTGAACCTGTGTCCGTGGCCTGGGAAGGAGAACGTCTCCGACTGAAAGTACGCCTTCCCTCTGATCTCGCCGATATAGATCTGACCGGGAACCTGACCCTTGACTCGGGCGAAGAACACAGCTGGCAGTGGCGCAGGGACGACGCTCCTGTCCTCGAAGCTGTAGAAGTCGCGGGCTGCCGCTACGTGACCAGACAATTGCCCCTACCGGGAGACCTGCCTCGCGGCTACCACAGATTCACTCTGGAGTTGCCGGGGAGACAAGAGGAGACCTTCATCATCGCCGCACCAGCCAGAGCCTACAGCCCTCTGGACGAATCAAGACTGCGAACTTGGGGAATCTTCCTCCCTTCGTACGCCCTCCACACCAAAAGAAGCTGGGGCAGCGGCGACTTCTCTGACCTGGAAGCCCTGATTGAGTGGGTAGCGGGGATTGGGGGAAGCATCGTGGCAACCTTGCCCTTGCTCGCCGCTTTCCTCGACGATCCGTTCGAACCCAGCCCGTACGCTCCAGCCAGTCGCGTTCTTTGGAATACACTCTACGTGGACGCAACCCGAGTCCCCGAATTGCAGCAATGCCCGGCGGCGAAGGAACTACTGGAGTCCTCATCGTTTCAAGCGGGGATCGATGCTCTGCGCAACCAGCCCCTTGCGGACTACCGGGAGCAGATGGCTCTGAAGCGACGACTGATGGAATTGCTGGCCGAATGCGTTTTCGCCAGCAATTCGGACCGCCTTCAGAACCTCATGCGGTTCGCAGAAGCGCATCCGGAGGCAGACGACTATGCACGCTTTCGCGCTGTGTCCGAGAAGCGCTGCGCTTCATGGACATCGTGGCCGAAGCCACTTCGACGCGGTGACCTGCGAGATGGAGACTACGACGACAAGACGAGGCGCTACCACCTGTATGCTCAATGGCTGGCCGACGAGCAATTCCAGGCCGTTTCCGATACGGCCCGTCGAAATGACGTGCGGCTATACCTGGACCTGCCTCTCGGCGTTCATCCGGAAAGCTACGATGTCTGGCGGCACCAGGACTTGTTCGTCCAACAAGCCTCAGGAGGCGCACCTCCCGACACGTTCTTCAGAGAGGGACAGAACTGGGGCTTCCCACCGTTGCATCCGGAAATCGTTCGACAGCGCAACTACGACTATGTTATCGCATGCCTGCGTCACAGCCTTCGGCACGCAGATATTCTTAGAGTCGACCACGTAATGAGCCTCCACAGGCTCTTCTGGATTCCGAAGGGCATGGAAGCCAGTCGCGGCGTCTACGTGCGATATGCGGCCGAGGAACTCTATGCTATTCTAGCCCTGGAATCACATCTCAATCAGGCGGTTATCGTTGGGGAAGACCTGGGTACCGTGCCACCAGAAGTCAGACCGTCCATGGCCAGACATGGCCTCCATCGCATGTACGTTATGCAATACCAACTGAACTCCAATTCCCGGAAGGCCCTGCCGGCGGCAACTCCAGACATGGTGGCAAGTGTGAACACGCACGACATGCCCCCGTTCGCGGCTTTCTGGCAGGGGCTGGACATCGAGCACCCAAGCGACAGGGAACGACGGGATGCACTCAAACAGGCTCTGCTGAGTTTTCTGCAGCACAGAGGCTGGGACGAAGAGCCATCCTCGGCGGACACGCACGCCGTGCTGAAAGCCGCCCTTGGCTACTTGGGCACATGCTCGGCTCGCATGCTCCTCGTCAATCTGGAGGACCTGTGGCTCGAGACGGAAGCCCAAAACGTGCCGGGCACTCAAGATGAATACCCAAACTGGCGCCGCAAGGCTCGCCATTCGTTCGAAGTGTTCAGGCAGCTTCCTCAAGTGGTAGATACTCTGCGCGACATTGACCGGAGCAGGAAGGAGCAGTGACTCCGGATATGAGGCAACCGTCTTTGAACCCCGAATCAAGCCTGGGTGCCACCTACCTCGGTGATGGCAAATGCCAGTTCGTCGTCTGGGCCCCGTTGGCTCAAAAGGCGGACGTGCATCTCATAGCTCCTGAGGAGCGGTTCGTCGCATTGGAGAGAGATGACAGCGGCTATCATCAGGGTCAAGCAGAGCGCGTGCAGGAGGGCAGCCTCTATTTCTACCGACTGGATGACCGGAAGGAGCGCGCCGATCCCGCCTCCCGCTATCAGCCCGATGGCGTCCACGGCCCATCCCAGGTGGTGGACCCTTCTTTCCCCTGGCGAGATGCCGGCTGGTGTGGCCTCCCCCTTCAGGACTATACTATCTACGAATTGCACGTGGGGGCCTTTACGCCAGAGGGCAGTCTCGAGGCGATCATCCCCCATCTTGACGGGCTGACTCAGTTGGGCATCACCGCCATAGAACTCATGCCCCTTGCCCAATTCCCCGGCAGCCGCAACTGGGGCTATGATGGGGCCTACCCATTTGCGGTGCAGAACTCGTACGGCGGGCCGACGGGACTGAAGAGACTTGTGGATGCCTGCCACGAGCGTGGGTTGGCCGTGGTGCTCGACGTGGTCTATAACCATCTTGGCCCTGAAGGCAACTGCCTGGCAGACTACGCTCCATATTTCACCGATCGCTACCACACACCGTGGGGACCGGGGATCAATTTCGACGGGTCGGGCAGCGCCGATGTGCGACGGTTCTTCCATGAGAACGCGCTACGATGGATATCGGAGTATCACGTCGACGCCCTGCGACTTGATTCAGTCCACGACATCAAGGACCGCTCTGCTGAGCCATTCTTGATGGAGCTGGGAACGAAGGTTCGAGAGGAGGCGCTGCGACTGGAAAGGCACGTCCATATCATCGCGGAGAGCGCTGTCAACGATGCTGTACTCATCCGTCCCCGTGACCAGGGTGGCTACGGTCTGGATTCTCAATGGAACGATGACTTCCACCACTCCCTCCACGCTCTCCTCACGGGAGAGCAAACAGGGTATTACGAGAACTTCGGTTCCATCAGTCATCTAGTCAAAGCTCTGCGTGAAGGATTCGTCTACCGTGGTGTTTACTGCCCGGACAGTCATCATCAGGACGTTACCACCTCCGACGACGTCCCAGCTCACGGGTTTGTCGTCTTCGCGCAAAACCACGACCAGGTTGGGAACCGCATGCTTGGTGAGCGTCTCAGCCAACTCGTTTCGTTTGAAGCGCTCAAGCTGGCTGCAGGTCTGGTGCTCCTGTCACCTTTTGTACCTCTTCTGTTCATGGGAGAGGAATATGCGGAGACGGCTCCGTTTCAGTATTTCATCAGTCACTCCAATCCGGAACTCGTGGAGGCCGTACGGAAAGGGAGAAAAGAGGAGTTCGCCGATTTCCGATGGCACGGCGGCCCGCCTGATCCTCAGGACGAAGCTGCCTATCTGCGCTCCAGGCTCAACCACAACCTCCGCGGCGAGGGACACCACCGAGTACTACTGGACTTCTATAGAGAGCTGATCCGATTCCGGAAAGACACTCCGTCATTGAGCAATCTGAGCAAAGATGCCATGCAGGTGTCAGGGCAAGAGGATGTCAGAGTGGTGCTCGTTCGACGGTGGAGCGACCGAGGGGAGACGGCGGCGATCTTCCATTTCGGGAAGAGCACCACACTTGCCACAGTCTTATTGCCGACTGGCGTCTGGCACAAACGTATTGACGCCTCGGAGGAGCGATGGCATGGTCCTGGAAGCTCGATCCAGCCGACAATGACCTCAAACGGGCAGGTATCTTTGTGCCTGCCGCCGGAGACGTTCGTGCTGTTCGTCCGCGCAAAGGAGGCTTAGGTACATGGACCGCTACATCTGCATTCACGGCCATTTCTATCAGCCGCCCAGAGAGAACCCATGGCTGGAAGCGATCGAGCTGCAGGATTCGGCCTATCCGCACCATGATTGGAACGAGCGGATAACCGAGGAGTGCTACGCTCCCAACTCGGCTTCACGCATCCTGAACTCCGAAGGCAAGATAATAGGGATCACAAACAACTACGCCCAAATCAGCTTCAACTTCGGCCCGAGCCTTCTCTCGTGGATGGAATCCAATGCCACGGCAGTGTATCAATCCATTCTTGACGCTGATCGGGAGAGTCAGAAGACCTTCTCGGGCCACGGATCAGCCCTGGCCCAAGGCTACAACCACATGCTCCTGCCTTTGGCCAACCGGCGAGACAAGTACACTCAGGTGCTCTGGGGAATCTGGGACTTTGAGCATCGGTTCGGTCGCAAGCCAGAGGGAATGTGGCTCCCGGAAACGGCGGTTGATCTCGAGACTCTGGACATCCTGGCTGAATTGGGCGTCAGATTCACGATCCTGGCCCCGCACCAGGCCAGCCGGGTCCGGCCCCCGGACAGCGAGGAGTGGCACGATGTGAGCGAGGGAAGTATCGATCCTTCTATGCCCTATTCACTGTCCCTGCCCTCAGGCCGAATGATAACATTATTCTTCTACGATGGCCCCGTCTCCCGCGCCGTTGCTTTTGAACGCCTGCTCCGCGGAGGGGAGATCCTGGCAGATCGACTCCTCGGCACCTTCTCTGACGATCCCGCCAGACCCCAACTGGTTCACATAGCCACGGACGGCGAGACCTACGGACATCACCATCGCCACGGCGACATGGCGTTGGCCTACGCCCTCAACTACATTGAGTCCAATGGGCTGGCCCGCCTCACCAACTATGGAGAGTACCTTGAGAAATACCCGCCCACGCACGAGGTCGAAATCCTCGAGAACACCTCATGGAGCTGCGGCCATGGGATCGAGCGCTGGCGGAGCGACTGCGGATGCAACTCGGGCGCTCATGAGGACTGGAGTCAAGCGTGGCGCGCTCCGCTACGAGAAGCGCTTGACTGGCTGCGGGATACCTTGGCCCCGAAGTATGAAGAGGAGACTGGCCTTCTTTTAAAAGACCCATGGGAGGCAAGGGAAGACTATATCACGGTCATCCTGGACCGATCGGCCGAGAGCATCGGGCGGTTCCTGGAGGAACACGCAGCACGAGAGCTCAGCGACGCCAGAAGGATCAAGGTACTGAAGCTCATGGAACTGCAGCGCCATGCGATGCTCATGTACACGAGCTGCGGTTGGTTCTTTGACGACGCGTCAGGCATCGAGACCGTGCAGATCATCCAGTACGCCGGACGGGCCGTTCAACTGGGAGAGGATCTCTTCGGAGACGCGGTCGAGCCCCGATTCCTCGAACTCCTCGAGCAGGCCAAGAGCAACGTCCCCGCGCACGGCGACTGCCGCCGCATATATGAGAGATTCGTCAAGCCTGCCACGGTGGACCTGACCAAGGTCGGTGCCCACTACGCCATCAACTCCCTATTCGAGGCGTACGGGGAGCAGACACGCATCTACTGCTACGACATAGACCTCGAAGACAGCCAGACCTTCGAAGCTGGCCGGGCCAAGCTGGCGGTGGGGCGGATCAAGGTCGCTTCTCGAATCACTAAGGAGTCGTCCCAGCTAAGTTTTGGCGTCCTGCACTTCGGCGACCACAACCTCAACGCGGGCGTTCGAGAATACGAGGGGGACGAGCCATATCGCACCATGGTCTCAGACGTGCCTGAGGCCTTCTCCACCGGAGAGTTCCCTGAGGTCATCCGAGAGCTGGACAGGCACTTCGGGACCTCTACGTACTCGCTGAGATACCTGTTTCGCGACGAGCAACGCAGGGCTCTGGACCGCATTCTTGAGTCCACGCTCGCCGAGGTCGAGGCGTCCTACCGGCAGTCGTACGAACTCAACTACCCGCTTATGCGCTTCCTCACTGATCTTGGGAATCCGCTCCCAAGGGGGCTCCACTCAGCTGCCGAGTTCATCATCAACACTGATCTGGGTCGAGCACTTAGCGGCGACAGCCCCGACCCTGAGCGCATCAAGGGCCTTCTTGACGATGCCAGCCTGTGGGACATCGATCTGGAAAGCGAGGGCCTCGGCTATCTTCTCAAGCAAGCATTTGAGAAGCAGATGGAGCACTTCATATTCGCCCCAGATGATATGTCCTTTCTCGAAGCACTTCTGGCCACTACCGGGATACTAGATTCCCTGCCCTTCGAGGTGGACCTCTGGAAAGTGCAGAATCTCTTTCACCAGATCCTGCGGGATACCTATCCCGAGTTGCAAAGAAGGGCCGAGGAGGGGGATGCAACTGCTGAAGAGTGGACCGCCCAGTTTGCCGCCATCGGAGAGCGACTTCGAATACGGGTCACCTAGATGAGCATACCAAGATTCCCCATCTCTACCTACAGACTGCAACTCAGCGGGTGCTTCCGATTCGAAGATGCCCGAGCGATCGTTTCATATCTCAACCAGTTGGGCATCTCCGACATATACACTTCCCCCATACTCAAGGCCCGTCGAGGTAGTCTCCACGGCTACGATACCACTGATCCGCTGTCCCTCAACCCTGAACTCGGAGGGGAGCAGGCATTTGACGAACTGGTCCGGGCGCTCAAGGCCAACGACATGGGCCTGCTGCTCGACATTGTTCCCAACCACTTGGCCGCGAGCTCGGACAACACGTGGTGGATGGATGTCCTGGAGAATGGACGGGCCTCCCCCTATGTGGCCTACTTCGATATCGATTGGGCTCCTGTAGGCGACACCCGGCAATACAGAGTGCTCCTGCCCATACTGGCCAGCCACTACCATGAGGCGCTTGCAAGCGGAGAAATCCGCCTGGGGCTGCTAGACGCCGACCTCGTTGTCTGGTGCCATGACATCAGATTGCCTATCGCCGTCAAGTCCTATCGCCATGTCATCTCTCACCGACTGAGCTCTTTTGGGGACAACATCGGTACTGACCATCCGGCCTTCAGGCAACTCGCAAAATTGCTTGAGGACATCCAGCGGTTGCCCGACATCGCCGGTCTTCATCCACTAGAGGCCGCCAGAGGCCAGAGCGAGCGGCAGCTGGTCAAGGAGAGTTTCAGACGCCTCCTCAACAGTTCGGAAGAAGCAAGAGACTTCATCTTGGAGAACGTTGCCCTGTTCACGAGCAAGAGTAGCGACCCCCGAGACTTCGCCCCCCTTGACGAGATCCTCGCCGAGCAAGCCTACGAGCTCGCGTTTTGGAGGACGGGGCTCAAAGAGATCAACTACAGGCGCTTCTTCGATGTCAGCGACCTGATAGGCGTGAGGACCGAGGATCCAAGTGTTTTCGAGGCAACCCATGCTCTGGTCCAGAAACTGGTGCGCTCGGGTTCCGCAACCGGACTGCGAATCGACCACGTTGATGGCCTGTACGATCCGTTGCAGTATTTGAGCCGCCTCCAGAATCATCTTCGACCAGAGGCCGAAACGACAGGCGGGAAGCCAGGATTCTACGTCATTGTTGAGAAGATTCTGAACGGCGACGAAACCCTTCCGGCAGAATGGTCAGTGTTCGGCACAACAGGCTACGACTTCCTGAGAACAGTAGGGGGCATATCGGTGGACGCCGACGGGATGCAGGCTCTGGAGACAGCCGATTCCAGATCGATTGGAGACACCCATGCCTTTGACGACCTGGTCTACAACAAGAAGAGGCAGGTCATCAACGAGCTTTTCGCCGGAGAACTGCGCAGCCTGGGCCGTCGCCTGGCCCGTCTTGCCGAGATGGCTCAATCTGAGGATGCGCTATCTTTGAGCCATCTGACGAAGGTCCTGGCGGCGGTCACGGCCTCCTTGCACGTATACCGCACCTACGTGCGCAACGCCGAGCCGTCATCCCAAGACAAACGCCAGCTGGAACATGCCTTCCGGGAGGCGCGGCAGCGGGAGCCGGACTTGGACGGCCCCTCTCTCTCTTTCCTGCAGCGCGTTCTATTGCTCGACTTTCCAAGCGATCTGACAAATGAGAACAGAGGGGACTGGCTCGATTTCGTGATGCGATGGCAGCAGTTCACCGGCCCAATCATGGCCAAGGGATTTGAAGACACCGCCCTCTATGACTACAGCCGCCTCGTCTCTTTGAATGAGGTTGGGGGGAATCCCGGGGCTGCGAGCTCATCCGTTGAGGAGTTTCACAGCGCCAACCTGGTTCGACAGGCGTCCTGGCCGTTGACCATGAATGCCACCTCCACGCACGACACGAAGAGAAGCGAGGACGTTCGAGCCAGGATCAACGTGATCTCGGAGATATCGGGCTCATGGGAGGATTGTCTGGCCCGGTGGATCAAATGGAATCAAAGCCACAAACAGAACGTGGACGGAGAACCGGTTCCCGAACCCGACATGGAGTCGCTCATCTACCAAACGCTCATCGGTGCCTGGCCCCTGCTCACTGAGGAGCTGTCTGCGTTCAAGGAAAGGTTCGAGGCGTATGTACTCAAAGCCGCTCGGGAGGCGAAGGCCCACACGAGTTGGATCTCAGCCAATCCGGAGTATGAGCGCGCTCTGCTGGCGTTCTTGAATTCCATCCTGGACAGCTCCGATCAGAACAGGTTCCTCACCGACTTCGCTGATTTCCAGAGTAGGGTGGCATACTACGGTGCCCTCAACTCGCTGGCACAGGTCGTGCTGAAGGCCACTTCACCGGGAGTGCCGGATTTCTATCAGGGGCAGGAGCTTTGGGACCTCAGTCTGGTGGACCCGGACAATAGGCGCCCCGTGGACTTTCAGAAACGGATCAGGTATCTCGATGACTTTGTACGTGGAGGATCGCTGCCTCGATCGCCCCTTGTTCGCGAACTGCTGAGTTCCTGGCACGATGGGCGCATCAAGCTCTATGTAACATACAAGGCCCTGAGCGTACGCAGAGCCCATCGACAACTGTTCGTAGAAGGGCGCTATGTCCCCCTGGAGGCAAAGGGCCCGAGGCGCGAGCATGTCTGCGCCTTCGCTCGATGCCACGGCAACGAATGGGTTCTGACGGTTGTCCCGCGGCTCATGACTGCTCTGGTCGACGCTGGCGCTCCTCCCGTGGGGGAACCGGTCTGGGGTGAGGGCACTTTGACTCTGCCTGAAGGCGCTCCCGACCGCTGGCGCGATGCCTTCACCGACAAGACCGTCATGACGTCACCGGCAAGCCGGGAGCTACCACTCTCTCTCGTCTTCCGCGAGTTTCCCGTAGCCCTGCTCCTGGGATTGCCACAGGAGGCGTAAGCTGGTGTAGCGGGTGGTGCAGCTTGCCCGTACAGTCTGCGCGTGAGATGATCTCCCCAAGGACGACTCTCCCACCTGACTCACCGTCATCCGCGACACGCAGAACGCAAGTGCGGGCCTAGCGCTTCTTGGCCCCGAGGGACTGAGCTGCCGGAGCGTACATCTGCTCGATATACTGCTTCATCATCCGTCGAGCACTGAAGGCCGGAACAATCGAGCTGATTGACTCCTTGACCATTCGTATCCAGCCTTGTGGTACCCCATTCCGATCCCGATCATAGTAGAGAGGCACGATCTCGTCTTCGAGAAGGCGGTAGAGCGCCTGGGCATCTGACCCGTCTTCGTCCTCAAGGTCAGTGATTTCAGGGCCATGGCCGATAGCCCAACCGTTGGCGCCGTTGTATGCTTCGTACCACCAGCCATCAAGCACGCTGAGATGCAGAACGCCGTTGAGGGCGGCCTTCATGCCACTGGTACCACTGGCCTCTTTCAAGCGACGGGGAACGTTGAGCCAAACGTCGACGCCCTGGACCAGGTACCGCGCCAGTTGCATATCGTAGTCCTCGATAAAGGCTATTCGACCCTGGAACTCACGATCCGCTGCCAGATTGTACACCTGCTGGAGAAGACGCTTGGACGCATCGTCGGCAGGATGTGACTTGCCCGCGAAGATGATCTGGACGGGGCGCCACTGATCAGCGATGATTCGTTTGAGGCGGGCCACATCCTGGAAGACCAGCGCCGGCCGCTTGTACTCGGCGAAACGGCGAACGAAGCCTATTGTCAGGGCCTCATCGTCCAGCAATGACCCCAACGCCAAAACCTGCTCGGCTGTTGCCCCCCCCTCGGCCCATCGCCCTTGCGCACGTTCGAGAATGAGATGCACGAGCTTCAGCTTCAGGAGCCGCCGCAATCTCCAGAAGTCCTCGGCGGGGATTTCCTCCACACGCCGCCAGTACTCCGCATCATCCTGACGATCTACCCAGTCTTCCCCCAAATACTTGTTAAACAGCCGACCCAACTCGGGCGCGTGCCAGTTCGGCACGTGAATCCCATTAGTCACGTAAGAAATCGGCACGTCGTCCACAGGAGTCTCAGGCCAGAGCCCTTGCCACATCCTGCGGGTGACTCTTCGATGGAGCCGGCTGACGGCAGTGGAATGGTCAGCTGTCTTCAACCCCAGAACTGTCATATTGAAATCCGAATCGCTGGCGCCATTCTCCTGTCCCAACCTCAAAAACGTTTCCTGGTCGACACCGAGCGATTCCCAGGGGGCATCGAAGTGGGTTGCCACCGACTCAATGGGGAAGACATCGTGCCCGGCAGGAACCGGCGTGTGCGTAGTGAAGACAGAGGTTGCCCTCACCTTGCTGACGGCTTTGTCGAAAGCCAAACCGCCTTCCACCTCTTCGCGGATCCGTTCCAGCATCATGAAGGCAGTATGGCCTTCGTTGGCGTGCCAGACGGCAGGCTTGATGCCCAGGGCTCGCAGAACACGTACTCCGCCGATCCCCAGTACAATCTCCTGTTGAAGACGCTGTTCCCGGTCCCCGACATAGAGTCTCGCTGATAGCTGTCGATCTTCTGGCGTGTTCCCGTCAACATCGGTATCCAGCAGATAAACACTGACCCGGCCCACGAGAACCTGCCACACAGCAATCGACAGAGTCCTGCCGTTCAGTTCGACTTTTGCCACGGGTCGGCGTTTCTCGACCGGGATGATAGGCGCCTCATAGAAGTCAAGCTTCCTGAATCTCTCCTCCTGCCAGCCCTCCGCAGATATGGTCTGGTGGAAGTACCCCTGCGGGTACATGAAGCCCACAGCCACCAGCGGCAGGCCCAGATCACTTGCCTCCTTGCAGATGTCTCCAGCCAGGATCCCGAGGCCACCCGCATATATGGGGAGAGACGTATGAATTGCAAACTCCATAGAGAAATAGGCGATCGGCGCTCCCACGAGGCTAGGATAGTTCGCGGCAAGCCAGGTATCTTTGGCCGTCATTTCGGCCTGGAACGCTGGCGCCACGCGATCGTAGAGGGAAAGGAAATCAGGATCATTCGCAGCCGCCCGCAACTTGTCCATGCTGATCTCGCGCAGCTGTTTCACCGGGTTGTGCCCGCCCATTTTCCACGACGGGTAGTCCAACATGCGGAACATGTCACGCGCCTGGGGGTGCCAACTCCACCAGAGATTATTGGCGAGGTCGTACAGTCTGCCGATGCGTTCGGGCAGCTTTGGGCTCAAACCTTCCTCTATCACTTCTTCCCTTCCTGTCCTTGATGTTGGGTCGCCTTGCGACCTGGTGTAACTCGTGGTTCAGCGATACGACGATGGTCATCCGGGCCCATATCTAAGGCCGCAGTGCGTGATCGCCACCACCATGCCCAAACATTATCGCACTTGGTACTACTTACGCAATAGCACTTTCAGCCCGATATTTATGGGTAAATGGTACTATCAGAGAATGAAGAAGGAATTACGAAAGGCCCAGAAGCAGATTACAACAGGTTAGGCAAGTATTACAAGTGGCTGCCGACCGGCAGGCCACGACTGCTAGTTGAGGATCATGTAGGCGTCGAGGGCTCCAGGCGTAGTCCTGCTGACTTTGAGCACCGCGCCCCTGGCGGGCCTTACTTCGATGTTGAACTCCTTGTAAGTACCTATGTTCTCACCAACCCCCGTCAGGTCAATCGTCAACTCCATCCTCTCTCCGGCTTCGAGGAGGTTGTCGCCATCAGTTCTGCCAACATCCGATTTCGACCATGCAATGTCGTCTTGCTGGGCGTTGACGCTGTGATACGAGACGACCATCACGTTGCTGCTGCCGCTATCGGCAATACCGTCACTGTTGCCATCAGTTGGCGGCGTCAAATCGACCGACGCCCCGCCCAGGCTATTGGCCACCGTGAGGATCACCGACGTCAGAGTGCTCGTTCCTGTGTTTGCCGCACCAACCACGCTTCCCTCCAAAACCAGCGTAGACCGGGCTTCCTCGAGTGCCGTGAAGACGGCCTCCTGCCCTCTTTGCGAGGAGTATATCCCTGCGGACAACACGCTGTACGCAAACACAGAGGCGATAACTACAAACGCAATCAGTATGATCGCTGTTTCCAGACCGGTGATGCCTTTCTCGTCCCGATGCAGGGCAGTGATAAGCCCCTTCCACACCCGGATCATCGCTTTGCCTCCACTTTGCAGGTTTCTCGTGGCTTCATCTTTGACGTCCACTGGCCCGACGCGGCGCACCTGTCACTCCGTCGGCTCTTCACGCCCGGCCGGAATAACCAGCCGGTAGTACCAGTACATCCGTCTAAACTTATACAGCACATCGTACGTCGCTACAATCACCCGAAAGAGTCAGTTCGAGCAGTACAATAGTAGCCAACAAAGACTCCCAGAAGACACCAATGCGGACGAAAGCACCAAACCGGACTCACGGCGAAACACCACCGGCCTGTGCCAACGCCCGAGCCTGGCCGAATGGCATCGCAGATCAACCATCGTGTCCTATCCAACCCGAGTCCGCGGTCGAGGCAACGCTCCGTCGGCCGACCCAGATTGTGCAGCCGCACAAGTGCCAGTCCCTGGACTGACACCTATCTTCGGACTTTCACACATATTATTTCTCACATGTCCAGTATGTGCAGTCCACTGCTATTGCGGACTGCACACAACATCGACAGCCGGTATGAGCGAGGCACGAAGGGCGGGGCCAGACGCCGCCCGGAATGTACGTCGCCAAGTCTGGTCTGCCACAGCGGGACTAAAGTAAGCCGCAAAAAGTACACCTGTAAGATTGCTTACGCCTCGTGCCCGATGCACAATGAGTACTCAGAACCAACGTGCGCGGAGGTGTACCGCCATGGACAACGAGAAGGGTCTTTCGGGACACAAACTCGGCGTGGCCAAGAACCGAGTCAATGAAGATGAATTGTCTCCTGTTGTCGGCGCGCTCACCCAGAAGATCGAGCAACTGGACGGAATAATCCGCTGCCTCGCAGAGCAGCAATACGACTTCGGCAAGAAGCTGAAGCAGATAGACGCCCTCGTAGGCCAGGGCAGCGGCGTCATTATCGAGGGCGAAGACGGCAAGCTGGAGCACCTGAACTCACTGACGAAGCTTGCTGAGAGAACCATTGTGGAAGCAGACAAGCTGGCAGAGAGTATGAAGCAGGACATTGAGGAACAGGCCAAGACTGAGGCCGTCAAAGTTCTCGTGAAGGCCGAAGAGACGGCAAAAGCGGAGGGTGACAAGATAATCGACAAAGCCAAGCAGCGGGCAAAAACGGCAGCTGCCGAGGAAGCCCAGAACATCCTGGGTGGGATAACCGAGATCAGAAACGTGTTCGAGAAGGCCTACGAGAAGGTGCTCACCAACTTGGGCGACCCCCAGGCCGAGGACAGCTCAGGCGAGTAGAGACAGGGCCGTTTTCGCGCCACACCAGCCCCTTGTCAGGTCACGTCCGCACAGTCAAACATGTAAGCAATCCTCAGCTGCGCTTGTGATCCCTCACTGGTCTTCACCGGCCACCACGACCACGCCAGACATCGCGCAAATCAACCTCGTCGTGCCACGCCGCCTTGCCACCAGCGTCCCGCCGCACTGCTCCCGGTGACTTGACGAGACACGAATGCGCAAATATCATTGACGACAGCAAAGGCGCACATTGACGTCGTTCATGGCTCCGAGTCCGGAGATCTCGCCAATGCCACGTTGCAGTTGAGTCTGCTGCTTTTCCGTCACAGTGCCATTCCGGGAACAAGTCAGATTGGAGAGCGCCACCGTGAGAGTAGTCCGTTTTTCTGCGGGGGGCAAGACCAGATACGGGACACTGGAGGGAGATGTCGTGCGCGGGCTTCGCGGCAGCCCCTTCGCACAGGTCAAGGGCCCAAGCGCCCCCCTCAAGTACGATGGCGGCGCCTACCCGCCAAACCAGGTGAAGCTGCACCCTCCCTGCACACCATCAAAGATCGTTTGCGTGGGTTTGAACTACCGCAGCCACGCGGAGGAGACAAAGCTGCCCCTGCCATCATTGCCGCTGATCTTCCTGAAGCCGTCCACCGCCATCATCGGGCCAGAGGACAACGTCGTCCTGCCCCCGGACTCGAGGCGCGTGGACTACGAGGCCGAGCTGGGTGTGGTCATCGGCAGGCAAGCAAAAGACGTGCCGCGCGACAGGGCAAGGGCACACATACTCGGCTACACTTGCGTCAACGATGTCACGGAACGGCACATCCAGAAAGCGGATGGCCAGTGGACAAGGGCCAAGGGCTACGACACGTTCGCCCCGATAGGACCATGCATCGAGACCGAGATCGAGCCGGACGACCTGAAGATCGAAACGCGCCTCAACGGCGAGCTTCGTCAATCCGCCCGCACCAGCGACCTCATCTTCGGCATAGACGAGTTGGTGGCATTTGTCTCGAGCGTGATGACGCTGCTGCCCGGCGACATCGTCGCCACCGGCACTCCGTCCGGCATCGGCCGCATGAATGCTGGAGACGTGGTCGAGGTCACGATAGAGGGCATTGGGACACTGAGGAACTTCGTCATCGGCCACGACCAAGCGTCCTGATGGCCGTACCCGTTTCCAGGGCCGCGTGTGTCCGGCAAACTGCGTGGCCGGACCAAGTCTTCAGCAACAGGACAGCGATGAAATATACGTTCGGTACGAGCGAGGCGGCTGCAGGGAGGCTCGAGGAAATCGCCAGGTTCTTCAATCCGCATTCGTCCCTGTTCATCCGCCAGCACGTCAAGAGGCCGGTTGGCTCCGTCATTGACCTGGGTTGCGGGCCCGGCTTCTCCACCGACATGCTCTCGGCCGCAATGGACTGCCCGAACGTCCATGGTCTCGATAGCTCCGCCGAGTTCATCGAGATGGCGGCCAACAGGTTCAGCTGCTGCACATTTGTCGAACATGATGTCACCCGCAGCCCGTTTCCGGTGCAGGCGGAGGTCATCTATTGCCGATTCCTCCTCTCACATCTCACGGATGCCGTGCAGCTCATGAATCGTTGGACAGCCAATCTGCCTATCGGTGGAAGACTGGGCGTGGAAGAGCTCGAGGATATAGATACCGACGTTCGGGTCTTCAGAAAATACCTGGCTATCAATGACGCTCTGATAGCATCACAGAGCGCATCGCTGTACGTCGGCGGCATCCTGGGTTCGGGCGTCTACAGTGCCAACGTTCTCTACAACGAGTGCGTATCCATCCAGGTGGCCAATTGTCAGGCGGCCACCTGGTTTCTGCCCAATACGGTCACGGTATGGGAGAAAGAGCCACACGTTCTCGAAAACACCACCCGAGCGGAGAGAGAAAGGGTGTCGGCCGAGCTCCTGCGGATCAAGGAGTCCGGCGATTCCCGCATGGGAAACGTGTGGAAGATGAGAAGGCTCGTCCTTGAGCGGCGATGACCAGGCTGACCATGCTATTGGGGCGTCGAGGCGGATCACGTGACCCGTCGCCCGGCCGACTGACTGCGACCCGTTGCGAGCAGAAGGCCGAACCAAAGCTGCCGGGCATGCAGTCCCCCATCACGTGACCGCACCGGCGAGTCCTCCCCGGGGAAAGAATACCTGGCAGAAGAGACAACTCTGGAGGTGACAAGAATGAAAAGCTATCGAAAAGAGCTCTGGTTCAACGTCCCGGGACGCAGGGCCTTTGTCAACATCACTCCCCAGGTCGATGAATGCCTCCGCGACAGCGGCATCAGGGAGGGGCTGGCGCTCGTCAACGCCATGCACATAACCGCGTCGGTCTTCGTCAATGACGACGAACGCGGCCTCCACCAGGACTACGATGAGTGGCTGGAGGAGCTTGCCCCTCACGAGCCGGTCAGCCACTATCGCCACAACCGCACGGGCGAGGACAACGGCGACGCCCACTTGAAGAGGCAGATCATGGGTCGCGAGGTCATTGTGGCGGTGACCGGCGGGCAGCTGGATTTCGGTCCGTGGGAGCAGATTTTCTATGGAGAGTTTGACGGCGGCCGCAAAAAGCGCGTCCTGGTTAAGATCATCGGGGAATAGCGATCGAAC
>JAZFSU010000281.1:0-27358 GCA_036446335.1 Dehalococcoidia bacterium
GCGACGATCGAACTGAGGGCGATTGGGACATACCAGGCTCTGCTACTCACCGGCGAGGAGGCACCGCCCGAGCCGGTAGGGAGCCTGGACGTCGACGTCGACCGGGCGGCCTACGCCGGGCTTGATCACGAGTTGCGCGAACTGCGGGTCCGGTGAGTCCTCCTGGACCCACTCGGACCCGCGACCGCAAGATAGCTCAGGAGCCTCCCCCAGGCAACGCCAACGGGATGCGCAACGTCAAATCGGGGGTGAGACCCCCAAGAGTCCCGACCGGCCGGTAGCGAAGCACGATGACGTTCGCGTCCACCTCGACAAATTCGCCCGCCTCGAGCAGGGAGACCCCGCCTTCCGGCTCGATCACGAGGTAGGTCCCTTCAGAGGCACTGAGCTTGACCCCATCCGGTAATTCCGTCCGCGTCAGACCGACGCCGATGAGATCGTCGAAGCACACGCTGAGGAGCGTGAAGAAGTGGGGTGGGCAGGGCCCTGATTTCATCATGCCTATCCCGTAAAGGATTCCTTCTCGGCCAGCACGTCGAGCGCGCGCAGGGCATCTATCGAGGGCATGTACTCCCCGGTCTCCCATGAGTGCACCGACTGCCGGCTGTACTTGCGTACACCCAGTGCCCCGGTGCTACCCATCGCCCGGCCAAAGTTCGCGTGCGAGAACCGGTGTCCCTCCCGGAACTTGTGAATTAACTCCGGTGTCCAGTTCAATCGTGGTGTTCGGTTTGTCATAACTTACCCCTCCTGTTTCCTGTTAGGACTTTCCAGCTTACGCCAACTGGACATTGTTATCAATCACGTCTTCTTGTTCGATCTGCCACAACGCCTCCACTTCCAGCCGCTCCGTTCCTCGTGGCACCCGCCACTTCTCGCAGGCCAGGCTCCAGATCTGGCTATCGTCCTCCCAGCAGATCTGGTTCCCGCCGTCCATCACCATCTTTAAGAAGTTGTCCGCGTCCGGGCGAGCAGTCAACGGCACCGCTGTGTCAGCGTCCCCTTTGCGGGCCTTCGTAGGCCACGGGATGCCCACGAATACCGTCAGGCCTACTCGTGTGCCTCTACGGGCGATCTCGCAGCCCTCAGACCGCATTGCGGCGGCGAGGGAGGACCGCACAATCTCCATGTACTCTTTCTGCCGCTTCGGGATGTACGTCCCGTAGCGTGTGACGCGTGGCCTTGCCGCAGGGATCGGCGTGCCGGGGATGATGACTCGGAGGGCAGGCATCAGGAGACTTTCATCGTGAGTTGGTTGCCTGACTCTCGCCACCGGCCAGTCCTGACACAGACCGAGCAGGCCACGAGCGCGCTGTCGGGGCAGACCCTGTCCTCGCCGTGGATACATTCACGGGGGTGGGCAAGGTGATATTCACGCTCGGCACCGTCCCACCAGTCGAGCCGCTTGAGAACCTGTCGCTCTTCGGGTGATCCCATACCTCGACGGCCCATCTTGAGCAGCGCCTCGTACTCATCCCACAACTCGCGTTGCCGGGTACGGAGAAGCTCTGCGGTTACCACAGTTTGAGTTGACCGGTCACTGGATACCACAGCACCTGCTTGCGTCCCCGCCATATCCTTGCCCCCCGCTGCTCGATCTTGCCGACGTTCTTGAGATCGGAGAGCCTGCGCCACACCCTCTGGTGGCCGAGACCGGTCGCCTCGCCTATCTCTCCCGCTGTCAGGCCCGGATGAGACTTGACCGCCTCCATGCAAATCTCTATCAGCGTCGCCCGGCGACCTGATTCGTCGATGATGCGCCCGGACGCGGCGCTGGTCCACGGATCATGCCGCCTCCAGGTTGGCAGTAAGTGGTCTTGGGTCACCACGGTTCCTCCTCTTCTTCTTGAGGTCTCCCAACAACCTTCTCATCCGCAACAACAAGTACCCCTTTAGGGGTACGTTGTTGCGCTACGGTTGGGTGTAACGCGTCGCGCAACGGTTGCGCTTCCTCTCTTAATAGAAACCATTTGCCGTTCAAGTCACGGTCAAACAGCTTTCGGCCACGGCTCAGTTCGGACCTGATGTTCGGTGCCGGCACCTCAAGCTCCTCGGAGATTTCTTTCGGTGTTCGCTTTATGCCATCGCCGAGGATCTGCCTGATCTGCTGCCGTAACGTCATCTGGGCCTCGAAGTTCGTGGTGACATCCTCTCGACCGAACCGGATGGCACCGTCGGTAAACTCGATCCGGACTCCGACGGGTGGCTGGCGGCGACGGTAGTTGGCCTTGCGGTGCCAGAGCCCTACATGGATCCGGTCATCGCCCTCCTCCTGGGTCTGGCGGGCAACCCAGCTTGAGCGGGCGAGGTCGTGCCAGAACGCTGACCCGAAGGGCTTCTCCTGCTCACCGGCCTTGGGTGTATGGCAGATGCCTATCGTGGTGGCATCCAGCATGGAGACAGCCTTCTCGTACTTGTCTACCGTTTCCTGGGCCATCAGGTCGCCTCCGGCAGCCCACGAAACCGAGTCGATGATGACTATCTCGGCCCTGTAGTCTTCGGCTTCTCTTCTGATGTTGTCGATCTGGTCACCGATGGGGCCCCGGCAGCGCATGTACCGTAGCTTCACGTCGTTCGCCTCGAGGCCTGCGCCCTTCAGGATCCCGGAGACGATGGCTTCGTGCTTGTCGCGGTCGCTCTCCCAGTCGAGGTAAAGGGCCTCGCCTGTATGGGTACTAACAAATCCCGGGATGATCTGCTCGCCGGTCTTGAAGGCGAGGGCCAGTGCTGTCATAAGTGTGGTCTTGCCGACGCCACCATCGGCGCTGAGGAGGCCGAGTTCTTTGCTGGCGACCATCGGCGAGACGAGCATTTCCTCGTTGCGCGTGGTGGGGTTGTAGCTGATCCACTCGCCCGGGGTGCCTCGTTCCATCCGCTCCCAGCACATGGTGCCGACGTGATCCATGACCCGCTTCCAGTCGTCGGAGTCACCGAACCGGTCGTTCAGTTCCCGGATGTATCCGGTCATGGCGGAGCTTGATAGCAAGTTAATTCGACGCGGCGCGACACCTGGCCCGAACAAGTCGGACCGGATGATAATTTCGCAGGTCATTGAGCCCTGTCTACGCTCCAGGTTCGAGATCACGGCGGTAGTACCAGAGCGTTCCCACTTGAAGGTCAGCCGGCCGTGTCGTCCCTCCTCGATCCGTGGCTTCGGGAGGATCCGGTCGGCGTATTCCTGGGCAGTGGGTAAGGTCATAGTTCTCCAGCTTTCTTTAAGAAGTCGATTAAATCTCCGCCCTGGGCACACGCCCCGAAGCAGCGCCAAGTCTGTGTGAGAGGCCATACGATAAACGATGGGGTCCGCTCGGAGTGGAACGGGCATCGGCCTTTGAGGGTCTTGCCGGTGCCACGCATATCGGTATGGTGTCCCACTATGTCTTCCAGTCTGTTTTCGCGCTTCAGCTTTTCGTAAGGGGACTCGGTGCCTGAGCGCCTGAGTCGGGGCCGGGGCTCCGGCTTCCTGACTGCTTCGGGGAATAGCGCCCGGGCCAGTTTCCGTCCCCATTCCCGTGCCTGCCGGGCATCCTCGACGGCGCGCCATCCGCAATACGGGATTGCGTCCTCGGTCTGGGCTGCCTGCCACCCGGGCCGGGCACAGAGCGAGCAATGAGTGAGTGATAGTGGCATAAATATTCTGAAACGTTCTGAATGCGCGGACAGTTAGTAAATGTTCAGAGAACGGGGGAGAACTGCCCGCAGAGGCTGAGGCACAGCACGGCCGAGGAGAGACCGTCCCAGCCCTCGCGGGTCTGGGTCTCTGCGGACAGCAAAGATAGGGGTTAGCGCCAGAAGACGTACCAAGGCCGTCGGGCCTTGGCGACTGCCCACTCAGCGGCACACTTCTGCCGGTGGAAAGGCGAATAGGCTGCTACTCGTATCGCTCGCTTGCAGTGTTTACAGTTTGGCATGTTGCTTCTTTGCCTCCCGCTGCGTGGCCCACTTATTTGCTTTTGCCCGTAACCTGTCCAGCCGCCAGCTATCCACCGACTGGAGGCTGACCTCGTCGCAAGCAATGGTGTAGCTATGATCGTCGAGGTCGGTGACCCACACGCGCTGAGGCTGGTCACCCAGAAGCCGGTACCGGCCCCTTACCTTCACCCGATGTTCAGCGAGGTAGGCCCTCTCGCCAACCTGGAAACTTGTCTGTCTCACCACGCTCTCTCCTCGTCCGCCTCTCCACTCTCCAGTTCTTCTTGATTGCAGAAGCCATCGGGTGTCTGGTGCCACGCGCTGGTAAAGCCAGCGGCGACCTGCTTGTCGGTCGGAGGACGGAAGACGGCCCCCTCGTGGATCGGGCAGGAGGCGTCATCGTCGCGATCATCGTTAGGCACGGCGGCTACCGGACGCTGTGGCTGCTGGGCTCCACGCTCCGGGGCATCCATCATCTCTTCAGCCGGTGTTGGTGAGAAGCCGGCCAACACGGCGACCCAGGAATACTTGATCCGGGCTGCCTTGCTCACGGCCCATGTTTGAGCGGAACTCATCGCTGCGCGCTGGGCGCTGGTGCCGGTTCGGCCCTGCGAGGGAAAGTCGTCGAGCCCGGCGATCATGCTGGCCCTTGCAACCTCAACCCCTGTTTGCTCGTCCACGAGGGCCACGGTGGCCTTCCACCCGAACGTCTGCCCATTCGCGCCCTTGACCGCTACGGTCTCGACCTCTCGAGGGCTAACGTTATTGAAGGCCAATATGGTCAGCCATGCCTCGGCGGTGAGGAAGCGTTTACCCTGTATATCCACGTACAGGTGCTTGGACTCCACGATATCCATGAGCACGTTGGCCTGCTCGGTAGCTCTTGCCACCACGTCCGCCGGTGCCTCGAGGGCTGCCGGCAGGTTAGGGACGAGTGGAATCAGGGCGGCGGGGTTCGAGTCAACGGCACCCGCCTCTATAACTTCTGTCATCTGACTATTCCTCCTTAAAGGATGATCGGAGTTCAATGTGCTGTAGCCGGACCCTTGCCGGCTCAGTGTATGTAGCTGCTTCCAGCGTGGCCCGGTAGGCCCCTCCCCTCTTGGCCAGTTTTTTAACCTTGGTCAAATTCCATTTGCGCGGAGGTGCTGGTCTCGGGGCCGTCAAGAATTGCTCGATCTCTTCTGGCGAGAGGTGCTCTCGAAGCGGGTCGAGCAGACCCTGCTCGTAGTGCACGCGTTCTTTGCGGACGAGCTTGGTGACGCTGATTTCGATCTCGGTCGTGCCCATCCGGTTCATCAGGTCGTCAATGGTGGTCTCGTGAATGTGGCGGAGCCGCTCGCCCTCGCGGACGGCCTCGTCTGCCTTCTCCCATTCGATCACCGCTTGGCGCAGTCCTTCCTCGGTTGCTTCCGGCTTCTCCACGCAGTACTTCACGATGCTTCCTCCCCCTTGCAGTTGCAGGCCCTTGCGAACACGATGTTGCAAAGGTTGCCGTGGTTCAGGAGCAGGTTGTACGACCCGGCAGCGATGGCATCGGCCTCGCTCACCGGCTCGAAGTGCTCCGGCCAGCGGAGTATCTGGTTGTACTCCGCTCTGATCTCCTTTGGGTCATAGGTGTTCTCCACATCATCGATCCATCGGTAATTTGGTGTCATTGGGTGTCCTCGATTGGATATCTAAAGGTTAGCCGCCCAGCTTCGATGTTTCCGAAGTTCTGTTTTGAATTTCTGCGGTACCTTGTCGCCGCCGTCAAATTCGTTTGGCAGTTCACCACTTCGCGTGACGTATGCCCATTGGCGGTTGAGCAACCCGTCGTGTTCATTCCCCCAATTGCGCACGAGAACTAAAAAACAGGCGGGGCCGTCGGGGTCGTACTTGTGGCGGGGGGCAAGGTCTGCCAGTCTGTCATCGAAGTCGTGATCGTCGATGGTTTCAATATCCCATTCATACCACGTCCGGTCACCAAGCTGAGCCATCGTGTTTGCCTCCTCTCATCTCTATAAGACCATGCCTCTTCAGCAGCCGGTGGTCAGTTCGGCCAGACGCCCCGGGCAGGGCGTTTCGGCTAGTTGCCGTGGTTCAGGGGCTCTTCCTTGGCGGGCTCTTCCTTGGCGAGCTTCTCCCGCCTGAACTCAGCACGGGTGAGAGCAAGGAGCGCATTCGAGGCCTCCTCGATGATCTCGGTGAGCAGGTCCTTTGGGGGAACGAAGAGCGTGTATTCGGTACCACTCGTCGGGAGACTCGCGAGGTGGTGGAAGGTCCTTGTACTGGAGTCGTCGTACTTTGCCGGGAGTAGAACCTTCAGCACAACCCACGGCTCCTCGCCGGGCTTCTCATGGAGATCGAACTTGGCCTTGCCGCGCTGCTTCTCGTCTATAGACATCTACTTTCTCCTCTTAGGTGGAAGCTGGCTTCCACCTATTGCTTGTGACCTGCCTCTTCAGCGCCGGGGTGGTCAGTCCCGGCGGACGCCCCGGGCTGGGGCGTTTCGGCATCCAAAGTAGCAGCTTGCGCCAGCAGCGTCAAGTTATCGCCAGCTAGTTCGCCGTTTCCAGACGTAGACGTGCGTGTGGTCCGCCTGCGGCCTGTAGCCCTTGAGCGTCACGCGCCGCACTCGGTCCAGGTCTCCTCTTGCCCTCACGGCGACCTCTGCCTCGAGCAGATCTTCTGGCCGGCAGGCCCACGCTGCGTATGACGCCCCGCGTGAGGCCTCGCCCCATCCACTCATGAACGGATCCGTCCCCACAACAGCCACCGTGTGTGTCCGCTTCTCTGCCTCGGTCCGGTCGTCCTGTACAAACCGCGCGCTCCGCCCCCAGAAGGCCGAGTACCAGTCCGCTGCCGATTCTTCTGCGATTCCCATTTGTCCTCTCCTCTCCTATGACTTGCCTCTTCAGTAGCCGGGAAGTCACCCCGGTCAGACGCCCTACCCCGAGGGCGTTTCGGCTTAGTTAGCCTGTCGGAACTCGGCCGCCGCCGGGTCCGCGTTGTCCACTTCAGCGATTCGACCGGGCAGGTAAGCGTCCAGCGCGTCCCACGGGTCGTCGCCGTCGTCGTTTGCCCCGTCGAAGGTATCTGTGCATGGGCCGCAGATGTAACCGTCAATCCATTCAAAGCCCTCCAGTGTCTTGCCTGCCGGGACGCGGTTGACGTAGCCGCTGATTTCGGTATCAACGCCGCATTCAAAGCAACGTGTAGTTGTCATGTCACGAGCCGTGCGCCCGTGGCTTGCTCAATGGCCTCGGCCGCAAATCCTGTAACGAGGGTCTCGAATTTTCTTTCCTGATCCTCTTTGCCGCCGTGCGGGGCGCAAAAGACATCAGTGTTGGTGAGCAGGAGGTCTGCTAGCTTGTCGGAGAATGCGATAATGGTTGACGGCCAGTCGCCGTCATCCCATAGGTATCCCGTGTCCGGCCTTGCCTCGTACTGTTCCCTGTAAGTTTCGGAAGTTGCATCAAAAATGATGGCCGCGGCGATCAACGAAACGTTAAGCCCGGCGCTGCCCTCCATTTTGTCCACCAAATCGCTATCCCAATCAGATCCCGGGCCGCCGAAGTGAGCATCAACCGCTGACCGCACGTTAATGCCTACCTCTAGCACGGTCTCAAGTAGCGCGTAGTTGTTGTTACCCAGCACCTTTTCAAGAAGTTCCATTTGTCCTCTCCTCTCCTATGACCTGCCTTATCAATGCCGGGCGGTCAGTCCCGGACAGACGCCCTTGCGGGCGTTTCGGTTATATTGTTTCCTCCTCCTCGATCAGTTCGTAGATTGCTTCGGCTCTCTCGAGTCTTTTGGCGAGAATCTCCCGAACCGCTTTTACGAATGGGGCATTCGTTTCAACAGTGCCCACGCCTTGCACGTCAGGATCGGCTATCTCCCGTTCAGCTCTGTCTATCCCCTCTTCTAATATCCGTGCCCCCGTTTTCAGATCGTCAACTATATCTAGCCAGTCTTCATATGTTGCCTTGATCGCAATTGTCTCGTCGTTGCCGAAAGATCCTACAAAATCCACTGTGCTACTCCCTCGCGCGCTGCTAGCGCGCTTGCTATCCGGTGGTTTGTGCCGCCGTGTCCGCCCGCGTGCGATGCACGCGAGCGGGTCCGCGGGGTTAGCTATGTGTTGCCCTCTCGACTGTGCAGTAATTGCAGAATGACGACTCCCGGCCACTCGGGCCGATGACGGGTCGGAACCGGCCGCAATCGGTCGGCTTCGGCGTCCACCCGCGGAGGTCTGCGAGCATGTCCGCGGCCGTCTCGATGGAGTAGTAGTCGGTTCGGTTGTAGCGCTTGGACGTGTGGTGCCACTCCTCGGGGGCCAGAAGCGCCCTGACGGCTGCCGTCTTCACCTTGAGCCGGCGAGCCAGCACGCTGGCCGGGTACAGGCCATCCTGCTCTGCCGCGATCGCGTTGTTTGATTTTGAGAAACCGTCGTATCCCGTCATGTTGCTACTCCCCGCGCTGCTGGCGCGCTTGCTATGTGGTAGGCGAGCGGTCTATATCTTGCTGGTCGTATAGGTTTTGAGTTGTTCGCCTAGCGAGATGAGACCAACCCCGATGAGGTGGTTCAACTCGATCACCACATCGATTACATCGGTGATGGTGATTTCCTCGTTTGCGACTAGTTCCGACAGTGTTTGCTTGTCCATGTTCATGTTCTCCTCGGTATTGTGTGACCTGCCTCATCAGGGTGGGGTGGTCAGTCCCCACCGACGCCCTACCTCAGGGCGTTTCGGCTATATCTGTTGCGGTACTTCAAAACACCGGCTCTCTGGTTGTTCTCGGCCCACCTTTTCTCGGATTCCTTTATAAAGGCGACTTTGATTCTGTCAACGTTCGACGCCGCCTCGTGGGCCTTCTCTTCCCATTCGCTCGCCTCGGCCCTCAGCTTGGCGACCTCGGCCCTCAGGTCTCGAATGTCAACTTTGCGTATTTCGTTCTCGTCCCGTGTGTCTGCGAGCTTGGCGCAGACATACTCGAGTGTCTTGCGGTAGGCGGCGACGACGGCTTCGTTTGAGCCCATGATTGATCCTCCTCGGTATGTTTCAGCCCTGCTGTAGGCCTCTTCAGTGCCCCAGCATCAGGGGCAGACATTCTCGTATGTGGGGGCTCGATTCCGGGTCGTTCCTTAGTTATCCCGGCTTGAGTTTGAGTGAGCCCCGTTGGTGTTCGTGTTCGTTCTATTTTTTCTCCTCGGTGCTTATCGTGGCGGCCCCGGTCGGCGGGCTGCACAGATAAAGATAGCGGCTCACGGCGGTGCTGTCAAGGGGGCGTGGGCACCAATTTCGTACCAGTTTTCGACGGCGGCGGCCATCAGGTAGAATCTGGGGCAGGCGCGGGGATTGGTGTTCGAGGCCAGCAGTAACAAGGCCGACGGCCGGTCGCCCCGCAGTCGCCGGGATGACTCCGCGGCGGCCGAGCGGTGTCGCCGGAAGCCCAGAATCCACGGGAAGGGGAGGAAGAGGGGATAGGTCCCGCTGTGCCTACGGCACAGGCCCCAAGGCCCCAGATATGTCACTGTCACCACGCCAGACACTGTTCGCCGAGGCCCTTGCCCAAGGCAAGACCCAGATCGAATCCGGACGCCTCGCCGGCTACAAGCCCAACGATGGGTATCTCTCGGAGCTAGCCAATAAGCCACCGATACAGGCCCACGTCCAACGGCTCATGAGGGATCGGCGGGAAACTGAGGAGCTCACCGTTGATTGGTGGCGGTCTATGCTTGCAAAGGTGAGCCGGGAGGCCGACGCCGATGGTGACCGCCCCTCTCTACTAGCTGCCCTCCGCCTCATAGGCCAACACCTCGGGGCTCTCGAGCCACAAGCCCCAGTGTCCACGCATACCCGGGAGCTTATGGTCCTAATACGAGAGTCTCTCCCGGCCGTGGGCCCTGACGCTCTCGAGCCCCCGGCCTAGGGCCCTCCCGCCCTCCCGCCCTCCCGGCCTCTCGGTGTCTGGGGTCCCGGGGTCCCACGAGAGAGCCGGGACAAAGGAACAGGCGGGAATAGAACCGGGCGCGCGAGGGGGGGTACACCTTACGGTGCCCGGGCGGCCCGGGGGTGTAGTACCGTACCCCGCACAATAATCCTAAATGGCTATTTACGAGGCTTTTCCTGGCGGTGTTCCTTCGGAGTCTTTTCCTCCGGATGTCTGTCTGGGGTGTGGCTTGCCTGTTGATGATTTTGTTATGTATATGGATTCGGACAGGGTTGTATCTTTCTGTCCTCAATGTAAGCCGTTTACGGGAGGTTCGGGCTTTATGCGGTGTTCCTCTAGTGGTGGAGAATTCTCTTGGTAGTTGACTCAGTTGGTCCGGCACCCTACGCCACTGCGCGGCGGCAGCGGACTCGTTTACGGCGGTTATCGGCACCGGTGCGAGAGGCGTTGTGGTCGAGTCTGGGGTTCTTTCCTACTGAGGTGCAGCGAGCCATCCTGGACGACGATCATCTTGAGAAGCTGGTCATGGGGGGGATTCGTGGGGGCAAGAGCTTTGTGGCGGCGGCTGAGGCTGTTGAGCTAACGCTCTCGTTCATAGCCGAGTATCCGGAGGAGGCTGGCGGGCATGTTGCGTGGCTTGTGGGTGCGGACTACGAGCGGACCCGTCCGGAGTTCTCTGCTCCTGAGGGGTCTATATATGTCTGGCTGAAGCAGCACCTGGGTACGGATGTCAATGCTGGCCGTTCGCTCAGGGTGGATCCTGGGGAGATACGGATAGCGACCGATTCTGGCAGGCCTTTTGTTATCAAGACCAAGTCGGCGTCGGATGAGAACTCGCTTGGTATGGAGGCCCCGATATTTATTATTGCCTGCGAGGCTGCCCACCTGACGCAGAACGCTTTTTTCAGGCTTCATGCTCGTGTTTCGGAGGCCCGTGCCCGTTTTCCGGGGTACGGCCTTCTTCTTCTTGAAGGGACGCTTGAGCGTGCGGGTGGTACCCAGGGTCTGGATCCCTGGTACTCGGCTTACTGGAAGCGGTGGGGGACGCCTGACGTGCAGGAACGGGAGAATGCCCGCTCTTTCTCGCTGCCCACGCACTCGAATACTTTTCTTTACCCGGGTGGTGAGAACGACCCGGAGATCCAGTTCCTCAAGGCCACCACGCCGGAGGATGTCTATGCAGAGCGGCATCTCGGGATACCGGTTCCGCCGGCGGGAAGGGTCTTTCCGTTCTTCAATCCTGCTGTGCATGTCCGCGAGGTGCAGTATGATCCCGCGGAGCCTGTCTACCTGGGGATCGATCCTGGCTACTCGGGCAGGTCGTCCAGCTACGTTGTGCTTGCTGCACACAAGAAGGAGATTGGCGAGCAGAAGCAGGTCCAGTGGCAGTTTTTTGATGAGATAGCGATTAACAAACTGCTGCCGCAGTGGGCTAACTTCCGGGTAGAGGATATTATTGAGCTTGCCATGCAGCGTCCCTGGTGGGCAAATGAGACCAAGATCGGTGTTATTGATGTGGCAGGGGCTTCTCATCCCAACGCAACCGAGTCGAATGAGGAGACGTGGCGGCGGGTGTCCGGAGTGAACATGCTGCACGAGCGGGTGGATCTTTACAGGGGTACCGACCGGATGAAGTCACTCCTGCACGTAAACGGGATTACCGGTGAGCCTGGAATGGTGATCGGTCTTGACTGCAAGCTGCTGGGATCGGAGTTTGGTGCCTGGCCCAATCCCCATGACGGACTCGTGCACGTATATCGCTATCCACAGGACGGCCAGGGCAACATTCTCTCGGGCAAGCCGCGTGACGAGTGGAATGACGGAATCAAGGCGGCGACCTACCTGGTAACAAAGGTGATGGGCTATATTGATGGCGGCCGTCGCAAGATCGGGGTAAGACGCCGGGGTGATCGCAGGAAGACCGTTATAACTGTATGACAACTGATCGCAGGGGTCGCGCAGGCTCCATCGCAGAAAAAATCCAGCAAAAGTTCAGAGACGAAGAGCAGCTATTCGAGCGGATGGCTGCCGATTTCGACCTGTGGACCCTCGAGCCGTTCGAGCCGGATCAGGAAGACTCGATCTCCCCGGACGACTCCTACACCTCTAATGCACCCCGCGTGCTTGCAGAGAAGATAATCGCCTTCATCACCGCAACCGAGTTGGTGGTGCGGGTTCCCAACGACGAGGCCCAGGAACCACAGGAGGCCAGGAACGCCAGCGCCGAGTCACTTGCCATCGGCTTCCTGCGCCATGCAGACCAGCGCCTCCAGCGCAAGGGGATGCAGGTCGTCAAGGAGGCGCTCGCATGGTATTCCACCGTGCGCGGCAGGTACGCAGCCATGCGCTCGATACTCCGGAAAGATGCGACGGGGCAGACATTTATCGACATGCTGCCACTCGACCCGGCACACCTCGTCATCGAGTGGGGAGACACCGAGCCCGTGTGGGCCGCATACCGCTCGACCGCCACCAGGGCCGAGCTTAGAAGCCGCTATCCGCGCAGGCGACTCTTTGAAGATGGCGACAACAGTGACGACAGCGAGATAGAAGAGGTTTTCGAGTATTTCGAGGGGACGCCGGTAGCACTAAACCGGATGAATCCCGCATCGCAGAACCCGTTTGAACGCCGACCTATTACCTATACGGCCGGCACCGTTGTAGACAGCCGTTTCGTGCGACCGATGCACGACATCTTCACGCTCCATTTCCCGGTAGTGGCCGTGCCGGTCGATTCCCAGCCATCCCTTACGCCACCGTGGGGAGAGAAGCGGGGTGAGGATACCTTCCCGCATTACGGTGAGTCGGTATTTGCCGAAAACCGCCGCATCTGGCCCGTTCTGAACCGGGCTACCTCGTATGCCATAGACCTGATGGCCAAGGGATCGGACCCGCGCCAGAAGGTCTACTCCGCAGACGGCACCATGACGCTCGAAGAAGGATCGCGCGAGCGAGGGGCCGAGGTAAATCTCTCCACGGCCAACCAGGAAGAGATCGCGCCAATGCTGGAGGCGGATATCAGCCGGGCATCGGCTTTCGTCCAGTCCATCGTTCAGCACGACGCGATCTCCGGAGGCCTGCCGGATCAGGCCTTTGGAATCCTCGATAAGCCCCTCTCCTCGGTGGCCCTCAGGCAACTGGGGAATAACCTCGAACACCGCGTTATGCCACGCATGAGAGCAGTGGCATCGTGCGTCGAGCTTTCGCTTGGCAACCTGCTGGAGCAGTACGGCACGGGAGGCTTTGCCCCCATCGTCGTCTCCGGCCGGTCTATATCCGGTGCACGGTTCGCCGGCAAGATCATCCAGCCCCAGGAGATAGTCGCCCACGATCCGCTCGAGGTCTCCATGCAGCTTGCGCTGCCGGAAGATCTGGCAACGATATGGTCCGTGGCCCAGATGGCCACGACGCCCACCGCCTCGGGCGAACCCCTCGCCTCTCTGGAGTGGGCAAGAGAGCACATTCTCCGCCTGCCGTCTCACAGGATTATCCGCAACCAGAACCTGGAGATACTCGCCCGGTCGCAGGACCCCCTGGCGCAGCTACTGGAGCTATTTAACATGGCAACCGCCGAGGGCGACGAGGCGCTTGCATCCATCCTGTTCGATCGCCTCCGCATCATGGCCCTCCAGCGGCAGGTCGAGGGATCCGTCATGGTGCAGCAGCTTCAGCAGATGGCTGCCGGCGGACCGGTTCCGCCACCTGCTGGACCCGCACAACCCGGCGCACAACCCGGCGCACAACCTGGAGGCCCACCGGCCGCAGCACCAAATCAGCAGGCAAATCCGGCGTATGGTGCTGTACCATTCGCTCAGACAGCAGGAGTTGGAAACCAGCCGTCACCGGAAGCAGGAGCAAATACCACGGCACCCCGGGGCGGAGGACCAACTACCGAGCAGCGTCTTAATGCGATTGGACTGGAGACAGCCTGATGCCTCATGGTCATTCCTCGGTGCCGCTGGAGTTTATTGACCTTTTTGAAGAGACCGACATTGGCCGGCGGTCGCTGTTTGAATCGGTCATCCCCGGCGGGTTCCGGGGGCCAAAGCGGCAGGCGGTCTCGCAGCTTTTCCAGCCAACCTTCAACGAGTATCTCGGCCAGCTTGGCCAGCAGATGGGCACTCAGAACCGGCAGGGCCCGCTAACTACATTCAGGCAATATCTGACGGAAAAGTTCGATCCAGGCAGGGAGTTACTGAGATTCCCTGGCGGGGCCCTCCAGAGAGGGGCGCTCACAACACCAGCTATGTTTAGTTTCCAAAGGTAGGTAGATCAAATGCCATATTACAGAATAACCGTTGACGACCTGTCCGGTGTCTACGACCGTGGTAGGCCCTCAAATCGATTGATTTGGATTGACGAAACTGCTGCTGAGGCAAGGGACGCTCAAGGCAATCCCAGTGACGCAGCTATGCGGCAAATGGCGCAAGTTAAAGCCGCCAGTCTGTCAGGCACCTCCGCGGGGGACGTAACTGTTCTATCGCGGGCACCAGAAGGCTTTGATCCAAAATCCGATCCTAGCTTTACGTTACTTGGGGACCCGCGCCCAGCCGATTATGCGAACACATTAGAGTTATTTCGCGCCGGTGATGGCACCCAGCAGGACGGGGACGGAAAACCCTGGTGGCAAGGTGGTAGGGCGGGGGAGGCTCTTGAAAACCTTTTTGGTGGGATGGGTACGGGAGCGGGCGAGAAACCCGTGGCGTCGTGGGACGGCAGTAACTGGGTAGTTACGTCGGGTGGTGAGACGCGCCAGGCGGTTGCTGACGAACTCCCGCCGGGCGAAAAACTCGGGGTGCCCCCCACCGGTGGTGCTGTTGCTGGTGCTGGTGCTGGTGCTGCTGATGCCCCTGATTTGACCGCCCTACAGAAACTGGCGGAATCCGTGTACCCACAGGAAACATTCAGGAGCTTCCTGCAGGACCAGGGCCTTGGGGGACTTCACTCCGGGATGCTGAGTCCCTTGCTCGGTGAGGGTCTCGGGAAGCTCGGCAGTTCAGCATTTCAGAGTGCTGCCAATATTCGATCCCTTGATGAAGAACTCGCGGCCAAGATCGGGGGCGGCTATGATCCGAGTGAGGAATCCGGGGGCTTCAGGGGATTCCTGGCACAACAGCCTGGCGGCGGTATGTTTGGCTTACCGGGGCTTGCTCAGAATGTCCTTCGTACCCTGACAGGCATCACTCCGACGGAAGAGTTTGATCCTGAACTGATGTTACTGGCTGATCCTGAAACCGATAAGGGAGTAGCGAGTCTTCACGACCTCGCCTACGGTTCCGCCCTGCAAAACCTCAGCCCGCTGGTTGCGAGAACGATGACTTCAAGCCGCATGCGAGACGCGATTAATCGCCAGTGGCAGCGAAAGCTGGCGGGAGGCGGGGAGCGGCCAACCTTTGCCGGCTTCCTTGCCGAGAGAGCAGGAATGCTCGCCCCGGGAGCAGCAGCGCGCTTCCAACCCACCTACGGGTAGTGGCTGAGCCAGCTATCTGATGACTACCCAGCGCATGCCATCGCTGGACCAGATCGCCAAAGAGGCCTTTGGGCAGAATGTAAAAGTTCGGGACCCTCGGGTCTTCAGGAACTATGTCCAGAAGCGGGCGCAGGAATATTCGCAGCAGCAGCCCGCCCCACAGCCCGTCCCTGTAGGAGCGGGCCTGAGATTCCGGCAGGGGGGCCCGCAGCAGGCCCCGCAGCAGGCCCCGGCGTGGAGCCGTGGGGCTACCCCTCTGGCTCAATACGGCCCCGCAGGAGGTCCAGGAGACCCCTTTGGACTTCGAGCCCAACTCGAGGAGACCAAAGCAATCGTACGGCAGGCGCTTATGGACCCGAGACACCGTGCTATACCTTCGTCATGGGTTGATCGCGCGGATGAGTGGATAGACAGCCGGAGCGATGCTGAATGGTCGCTTATATCACCCCTGCCGAAGACGGCGGCAAAGTGGCTGCTCCGAGGAATTCAGGAATCTTCATCGCCGGTAGAGGTTGCGCTGGGTCTGGGAATAGCAAAGTTTGGTCCAAAGCTCGCTGCCCGGGCACTCAACCTCCCGGGCCTCGGAGGAAAGGTCGGCCGCGTAGTAGGAAGTGTCGCTCAGCCCATAGTAAGTGGGCCTCTTAAGCAGAGGATTGGAGCCGAGCTTGCGGCGAATGTCGCCGGGGCTATGGGTGCGCGTGCTGGTATCGAGCACCTGCCCCAGTCGTGGCCAGGGTGGAGCCGTGGACTTGCAGGCGGCGGTGCAGGTGTAATGGCTCCACTTAGCCTCATCGGTGCAGGAAAGCGTGTGCTCCCCGCCATAGCCAGGGGTGCTGAGGCCGTTGCTCCGCCTGTTCGGCAGGCGCTCGGAGAGGCGGCAGCGGGAATATCCAGGCGCGCAGAGCCGTTAGTCGAGCCGATAGCCCGGCAGGTCCGGCAGGCACAGGTGGCCATAAGCCCTGAAGGTGCCCCGTGGGGCGTAAAACCGGTGGGCCCCCGCAAGAGATTGCCCCCTCGCCGTAAGCCGCTGGACGCTGAGGCTTCCTTGCAGTTCGTAGACGATGGTTTACGCCCGGGCGAAACAGACGCTCAGTACACCGCACGCCGTGAAGAAGGCCTCAACGAGCAGGCGATTCTCAGGGAGCATTTGAGCGTACCGGGGAACCGTATCCGTCTTCAAGATCATGACGATAAGTCGGTGATATATGAAGTTGCCGCAGACGGAGCCCTTCAGCGTTCACCCTGGCGTGGACCGGAGGTGGGGGTTCCTAATCTTAAAGCTGCCGAGCGCACATGGGCGGTAGCAACCGGCATCCCGGATAACGTGAAGCGTGGCCGCAGGGTAATGATTGACCGGATTGGCCTCGAGATGCGGAAGGGGAACATACCGGAGGAAGAGGCTGATCGAGTAGTTCGCTTCATAACAGGAATGCCAGACGAGGTTCTGGCAGACATTGGCACGAGCTATGTACAGACCCGGAAGACTGGCGTCGTAGAGATAGTTGATCCAGACGACCCTTACCAGCTAATAGCAAAGCCCTGGAAGGATCTCACCAAAGCGGAACGGGAAGCATACAGGCGGCGGAATGCTCCTACCGGGCAGGAGGAAACCGGTATTGCGGGCGAGTTTGACCCGACGACTCGCCTCCTGACTTTCTACTACGACATGATTGAGTCTGGGCGTGGGCTAGCACGGGGGCAAAGGTCGCGGGCGCAGGCCCTGGGGCTGCCCGAGAGCCGGATCTTTCAGCGTCTGACCAATGCAGAGTTAGAGGCAAAGGGCTGGAGCGCGGAAGAAATAGATGAAATGCGGCACGCCCTGGAAAACCCCGATGGGCTGCCGAGGACTTTCATCCACGAAATAATGCACGGGGCCTCGGAGTTTGTGCCCCCCTCGGATATGAGGCTCCTGGAGAAGCAGTTTAGGCGGGAGTTCGCTGCTGCCGCGAGGCCGGAGGCGCTTGAGGGGCCGTGGCCCCGGTCCAGGGCCCAGTACCGGTACGAGAACTTCGCCGAGTGGTTTGCTGAGGTGATGTCGGACAGGGTGCGGAGGGACATGGCCCTGTCCACCGCGACCGCCGCCGAGAAGAGTGCGCTAAAACGAGCTTACGAGCGTATGCGTAAGATTGCGATTGGCCTCTACAACCACTTCCGGCGTATAGGCGACCCCGACACCGCAGAGCGGGTCTACCGGGACCTGATAGCCGGTCGGCGCAGTACAAGACGGAGCCCGATAGATATTCGTGAGCGTGGGGCCCGACCTCTGTCCAGCCCGGAGATGGGAGGCTACCCCGGCCCGCCAGGGGTCATCCAGACCCCCGCTGAAGCTGCTGTCGCACGGGGACGCCCGGGCGAGGTCGAGCTAGTTTCAAGGCCACGCCAGTTCGATAGGCCCGAAGTGCTGCCCGGCGAAGATGCTATAGGGCTCCAAGAAGAGCCCGTGCGATGGGAGGGCCAGCCTGGTGCCGGCCGTCCAAGGCCTTGGTCTTCACGGCCCGCTGCCCTTGCGCCGGCCAGAGGTGAGGCTGCACAGGCTCCCGCTCCCGCTCCCGTCCCCACCCCCGTTACCGCTGGCGAAATAACAGCACCGATGGCGCTGCGCGCTGGTGCTAGGAGGGTTGGTGTCCAGCCCGAGACGCACTCGGCAAGCCCCAGGGACTTTGTTGGCGGAGAATATCTCGACCCCGATGTCTCTGCTGCCGAAGAGGGCATATGGCATGTCACGACAGCAAAGGGCAGGGTATACGCCGAGGGGCTAAAGCCTCGACAGGAAGTGGTTTCAGTGGGCCTGGGAGGTGGCTACAGCAACCAGGCACCAGACCGGATAAGTGCAACATTTGACGAAGGCCAGGCGACTGTCATTGCGGACAGGCTCCGGCTGGCTATTCGGGCTGCCAGAGGGGAAGCCAGTTCCTCCGAGGTTCTGGACGACTTCCTTCGCGAATATCGTCTGGACGATGAGTTCATACCCGGTGACCTTGTAGAGGCTCTGGGTGCGCCGGAAAGAGCAGGTGCTAACTGGGATTCTTTCAACCGCTGGATTGCAGGGGAGTATGGCGACGACGCATACAGGCTTCTGCAAGAACTGGATGATGCCCTTCCCAGGGTCTTCACGGGGGCAGAAACCTTTGGCTACCGCGTTGGCCTGACGGCACCGAAGCGGGTGCTGGCCGGAATGGACCCCGACCAAGTAGAGGTACTCCAGATAGCAGCGCGGCGGGACGCAAAAGCAACTCACATAGAAGATGAGGCCGAGTTACGGTTTGCACCCGAGGATGTATGGGTTATAGATAGAGACCCCACCGCCCCCACCGCAGCAGTAACGCCTGGTGGGTGGGCCATCGAGGATGGCAGGCCTGTCTATAGAGAGCCCGCTGTCTCCGGTGCCGGCGGAAGAGAGCCACCGAGGCGACCTCCGCCTGAATCACCTGAAACGCGTCCGACAGGAGGGGAGCCGCCGGAGCCCCCCACGCCCGAGGAAGCCAGTATCCGGGATGTCCTTGATCGGTCTTCCCGGTACAACGCAGCATCGCTGTCGGCATCACGCAATGTCGTAGAGCGAGAGGCCGTGGATGACCTCCTGGACAGCACCATTCTCAAGGTGGAAGCTGCTGTGGAGATGGCGGAGCCGCTCACCCGCCAGGAGATCGAAGCCCTGCAGAAAGCTGAAAGGCGTCGCAGAACGGCAGCGGCTATCGGCGCTGCGGCCGGGCAGGATCCATTAACGGCAGGAAAAGCGGCAAAGGGCCAGCTTGGCGGCGAACTGCCCAACCCGCGCTTCGAGGCCATTCGGGGCCAGTTCACGGAAGCTGAACTCCGATCCCTGTTTGATGCCATCCGCCTGAACCAGGTGCAGGACATGGCCCTCCACAGCAACGCCTTCTTCGACCGGATGGGCACCGATACCGCCCTTAACAAGCTGCTGAGTGGAGAGGTGCCGAATCCCTCGGAGTTGGCGCTTCTGGAGGGTACGTTCGGGTCGCGGCTGGTTGATCGGTTGCGTGCCCAGCGATCACTGGGTGAGCGGGGAACAGAGATGGCCATTGATATTCTGGGCATACCCAAGACACTCCGTTCCACACTGGATGTCAGCGGCTTCCTCCGGCAGGGTGGCGTGCTTGCCCCGCGTCGCAGGAAGGAGTTTTTAGAAGCAGGGAAGCAGTCCTTCCGGGCCATGTTCAGCGAGGAGGCTGCTCTCGATATAGATGCCGGTATGCGTGCGGATCCAGTCCTCGACCTGCTTACCGATGTCAACCGTAAAGTCAAGTTGAGCATTACCGATATTTCAAAGAAGGGCATCCGCGGCCTTGATGCAAGGGAAGAGCAGTTTGCCTCCAAGATGCTCAACCGGATGGGCAAGCTCAGTATCCCGATAAGGGCTTCTGAGCGTCATTATGTGACGTTCTTAAATAACTTCCGCTACCGGATCGCGAAGAACACTCTTATCAACTGGCAGAAGGCGGGCATCGAAGTCACCGACGAGATGATCGATGGCATGAATGGATGGATAAACGCATCCACGGGCAGGACCGAACTTGTCCCGAAGAAGATCACCTGGAAGGATCGGGAGATCCACCTGGCCGGCCCGCTTAACGTCGTCTTCTGGTCGCCGCAGCTTGTCATATCGCGGTTCGAGACGCTTGGTAAGTACGCCACTGCTATGGGGAAGCTCGGGCTGGACCGGACCGGGGCAATCCATCTGGACCCGGCGGCAAGGCTGATCTCTCAGGAGATCGCAAAGGACATGACAGCGTTTGTCGCAACGGGCATTACCCTGGTAAGCATGGCTGCCCTTGCCGCCAAGGCGGCTCCCGGGGTGTTCGAGGATATGAGCGTTGAGAGGGACCCCCGGTCGTCCGATTTCGGCAAGATGCGGATCGGCGCTACCCGCATAGACCCCTGGGCCGGGTTCCAGCCGGTAGCCCGCTACATCGCACAGGGCATGACCGGTCAGCGCAAAACTATCTCGACCGGTGAAATCAGTCCTACTGACCGCAAGGCTGGAAAAGATGCGGGGCGGGTTACCAGGGCGATAGTGGGTGCAGACGACACCATTGGCCGGTTCCTCCGCAGCAAGCTGGCCCCTGGCATCTCTACGATGATCGCGGCTGAGGTAGCAAGCAAGACATTTACCGGCGATAAGCTGAACGATGAACAGCCGCTCTTTGCTGCCGGTGCGTCCACCTTCCTTCCGGACGTGACGGTAGATGTACGCACGGCCCAGCTAATAGAGCAGTTCGTGCCGTTGATCCTTATGGACTTCGATGAGGCCATCGCCGAACAGGGCCTTGCCGGCGGTTTTCTCGCTGCGGCACCGGCGCTGGTCGGCATAGGTTCCCAGACGTTCGGTCGCAGGAGAGGGCAGGCTCCGGCTGGATTCTCTTTTGCCCATCAGATGGCCGTCGAGCCTCAGCCTAGACCCGAGCGACCGTAACTGCTATTTTGACGGGCCGAGAGTATCTACCCTAAGATAAGCAGCCAGAGGATTTAACGTGGTACAGCCGACTCTTTCCCAGACTCCGCAGCAATCTCAAGAAGATGGCTCCGGGGACTTTGAAATTATTGACGAGACTTCGCCTGAGCAGGTTGCTGTTGAGCAACAGGTGATAGCGGGTCAGCCAATTACAGAGTCCCGGGAAGACAGTAATCTTGAGCCGGCTGGTGAGCCCATAGAAGAGTCCGCACCGGCAGAGACGCCTGCTCCTGCGCCTGTCGGACAGCCCACGCCTCCTGCGCCCCAGGCCCCTACTCAGCCCATTCGTACTTACTCGCAGGAAGAGTATTCGCGAGCACAGGCTGCGTGGGAACGCCAGATAGCCGAGGCTCGAAAAGAGAGCACGGCTGCCCAGCAAAGGATGGCCCAGTTTGACCTGGACACTGCCGTGGAAACACAGCTACGTGGCCAGGAACAAAACCTGGAATCGTCACTGGGCGAGGACGAGGCGCGCAGGGTAGTCAGGACGCCTGAGAACGAACAAGAGGTTCGTAGTGGTGTTGAGGCAAAGCAACAGCTTGCCCAGTACCAGGCCGCCTTTGCGGCCCAGGACGTTCAGCAGGAGCAACAGGCGAAATACCAAGTTATGGATGGTTTCGCTCGCCAGTACAACCTTTCGCAGGATGACCTGAAGGTGCTTCTTTCCATCAATGACCCTCATGCGATGGAAGCGGCTGCGGCCCGGTTAGGATCCGGTGGTGCCCCTATGGTGCCGCCAGAGAACCCCCAGACGCAGCTTGAAAGTGGAGTGCCGTCGGCTTCAGCCCCGGAATCTTCCGACGCGTTGATCGAACGACTGAACAACACGCCGGCCTGGGATTGGACGGAATCTGACGAGCGATTCATGCGGACCGGGAGACGGTAAATGGCACAAAGCACGCGAACGGGGAGCCTCTCCTCAATCGCAAATCGAATCATCAGGGAGGCGCGCTACACGCAAGAGGCGAATGCGCCTTCCTGGCAACTCATTGAGAAGATCCCGCTGGCGCGGGGCGCGTCAACCGTAAGGTGGCCAAAGTTCGGCACGTTCACCATCTCGGATCTCGTAGATGGACAGGACATGACCGATGAGCAGGCGATGGGGATGACATATGTTGACCTCACCGCTACTGAGCGGGGGGCGAAGATCGTCGTCACCGACAAGCTCGCCCGTGAATGGGGCACCACCGACGTTTTTGGCGTTATCGGCAAGCAGTTCGGTGATGCAGCGGCTCGTAAACAGGACCGTGACACGCAGGCTCTTTACACGGGCCTGAACAGCGGTACGGCCTACGGCGCGGCGGCAGCATCGTTCTCGCACGCCAACTTTGCCGCTACGATTGCCAGGGCCAGGGGTGGTTCAGGAAGTTCAGCTAATTCGGCCGGCAACGAGCCGTTTGACCCGACATATGCTGTTGTTCACCCGCACCAGGCCTACCACGTAATCCGAACGGCAACGTCGATTGGATCCGGCACGGCGATGAAGGTTAACGACCAGCGTGAGGAGAAGATGCTTAAACGCTTCTTCCGGTACTCACTCAACGGCGTGGATCTTCACGAGTCGAAGAACATCTACATCGACGACTCTGGCGATGCCACCGGCGTTATTGCCCAGCGGGATGCCATTGTGGGCCTCACCTCAGTTGGGTGGCGCACCGAGCGAGAGCGGGACGCTTCAGCCCGCGGCACCGAGATCAACTTCACGTCCGACTACGGCGTGTTTGAACTGGATGACCGCCACGGCGCGCCGCTCCTGTTTGACGCCGCAGTCCCGAACGACACCGCTTAATCGCATGGTCACCGGCGTAACGTCTGACAACCGCAACCTGTTACAGGCCCAGGGGTATGGGGTCCAGGAGTTGATTGGCTTTGAAGATCACTCCATACCGCTCTATACCCACAAGCAACTCGTGGACAAGGGCCCGGGGGAAGTGGCGATACAGGCGCGCGTCGGTGACATGCGGCAACTCAACAACGCAGAGGCTAACTACCTTGCCCATAAGGCATCCCAGGGCTTCTTTACATGGATGCCCGGAGAGGAATGTCTCTCTCATAAGTTCGTTGATGTCTCATACGAGATTGACGGACTGGGCCGTACGGTCAAGACGGAAGCCGAACCGTATTACGGTTGCAAGTGGTGCAGGGCAGCATTTAAGTCGGAGTCGGAGGAGCTACCTGCAAAAAGCCCTCCTGCAGCACCGAGTGAAAGTGAAGCTCCTTCGGCTCCGGCCCATAAAGTCAAGAGATACATCTGCGAGGTATGCGGCAAGGGCTATACGCGCCGTGACCACTTTGCCGGCCACATGGAGGAACACTCCGAACCGGCAACGGACCAGGCTTTGCCCGAGCAGCCGGCCGGGCCTCATTGCGAGATCTGTAGCTGGCAGCCGGACCAGGGCGAGGCCAACGTGAGTGTGGCGATGGCTGTCCATTACCGCAGTCATGCCATGCGGGTGGCAAAAGCCCCTGAAGGGGGTAAGATCAACGAGTAGACGCACGCGCAAAAGGCGTGATACGGTCCAGTAGGTTATAGCTGTAACCTTCAGGCCGAGGCTATAACAGGTAATTTATATCGGCCGAAGATGGGACTTAAGAGCCCACTATTGAAAGCAGGATATCAAAATGGCGTTTCCGACCAGAGTTTATGCAGATTACGGGATGGAGAAGAAGACTGGTTCTACCAAGTACCACTCTCTTGGCACCCTCCTGGAACTTCCAGACGGACGTGAGTACAAGTACGCCCTTGCCGGGGGAACTGCTCTAACCTCGGGCACAATCGTTGCCGCTAAAGTTCCTACAGGCAACCACGACATGGACCTTGTGACCGCCGTTGCGGCAGTAGGCGCTACGTCGATCACGGTCACCCTCGGAGGTACAGCCGCAGCTAAAGATCTTTATGCAGATGGATACATATTCACTAACGATGGAACTGGTGAAGGCCAGGTCTATCGTGTTAAAGGACATGACGCGATTGACTCTTCTGGCTCAGGCGCTATCAACCTTGCCGATGCCGACAAGGTTGCCGTAGCCCTGGACACCACGACCCTTTGTGGCCTTGCTCCTAATCCCTACAGCGGTGTTGTTATTACGCCACAAACAGTTACAAACAGGACAGTAGGTGTTCCGCCAACTGCCATTGCAGCGGATGAGTACGGCTGGGTTCAGACCAAAGGCCTGGCATCCGTTCTTATCAGCGGTACGGTTGTTCTTGGACAACATATTCGTGTTGCCGGTGCTACCACCGATGGTGCTGTTATGGCACTTGATCGTTCTGGTTCTGGTGAAGACGAACAGGAACTTGGTATAGTTATGGGTGTCGTATCGGTAACTACCGACTACGGACTTGTATTCCTGAACATCGATTAAAGTACCTTCGCACTTATTAAAAGGAGTCTCTTCGGAGGCTCCTTTTTTTAAGGTGTACGCATGGACGTAGGTCATGTAGCCGTTGTGCCGATGGACTTTCCCGGGCGGCAGCTTCTCATACGAGCAGATGGCGATGTTGAGGGCTGGCGGTCAGAGGCGTGCCGCAAGGAGCCGGAGACATACCAGTGGCTGCGAAATGTCATCGGCGAAGGCACGGTGCTGTACGACATTGGTGCATGTGTCGGATCGTATGCCCTCATTGCCGCCGCCCTCGGTGCAGAGGTGCACGCATTTGAGCCTGTCGGTACGAGCTTCGGCCATCTGGTCGAGAACACCATGCTTAACGACCTCCAGGGGCGCATCACCTGCCACCCCGTAGCCCTGGCAGAGACTACGGGGCTGGCCGAAATCCGGCTGCAGTGGCCTTATGCAGGCGTGGCATCCCATAGCTGGAACGGCAAGCGCCGCCAGGGAGATGGCTCATTTCGCTTCGGTATCAACGTGATACAGGAGCGCCTGGATGACTTCGCGAGCCGCTTCAAACTGCCCATGCCTGGTGCGGTTAAGATAGACGTGGATGGCCGGGAGCCAAATGTCATCGAGGGCGGAAGAGAAGTCCTCTCAGAGGCTTCTTCTATCATGGTGGAATCAAACATAGATAAGGGCATGGATACGCGGGTGATGTTGCAGGGGATGGGCTTCAAGTTTATCGAGCAGACGCTGCGTAGCGACAATGACTACAACATGCTCTTTGAGAAGAAGAGGGTGCGATGAGACGTCTCTTTATTGATGGCAAGACGATCAGCGACAGCGAGCCAGCATATGTCATAGCCGAAATAGGCCATAATCACGCTCACCGTATGGAGCGGGCTATGGCGATGGTTGATTCTGCTGCTGCAAGTGGTGCTTCTGCCGTTAAGTTCCAGACTCGTAGTCCCGAGGAAACCTACCGGGCCGGGGTGGCGCAGGGTGCCTACCACTACCAGTCCGGTAATCCCCAGTGGATGGATCCCGTCTACGGTGAGCACCGTAAGAAGCTGGAGCCAACCCCGCACGAGTGGCAGGAACTTTTTGCCCATTGCCGCTCCGTTGGGATCACGGCCTTTTCTACACCGTTTGATTTTGCCAGCCTCGATCTACTCGAGGTGCTGGAGGTGCCGGCCTACAAGGTGGCCTCTGGCGACGCGACCAACATCCCGCTCATCAAGGCTATTGCGGAGACGGGCAAGCCGACGATTATCTCAACCGGTGGCCTCTACCAATGTGACGTAGACAGGCTGTACGACGCGTTTACGCGCTTTCACTCCCGGCTGGCTTTGCTGCAGTGCTCCTGTGTTTATCCCTCCCCGTCCGACATCATGAACCTGCGGGTGATCGAAGGCTACCGGAAACAGTACCCGGATGCCGTAGTAGGTCTTTCTACCCATAACCCGTCGTGGTATCCCAGCCTTGTCGCTTACGGCCTTGGCGCTCGTATCTTCGAGCACCACTACACGAATAACCGGAAATGGAAGGGGACCGACAATCATTTCTCGCTTACCCCGCCTGACCTGGTCGAGTTCGTAGGGGCTCTCGAGGAAGCACGGGAAGCAATGGGTAGTGAAATCAAAGTCCAGCACCCGGCAGAGCGCGCCCCCACGATAGAGCGACAGAAATCACTCGTGTGGGCAAGACAGGTTTTCCAGAACGAGGAGATCACCCGTGAGGACATAAAGATCCAGTGCCCGGGAGATGGCATTCCGCCGGACTACATTGACCTGATCGTTGGCAAGCTAGCGGCCCATACAGTTGGTAGGGACGAGCTGATAGGGTGGCAGGACGTACTCGTGGATGCCAGGGGCAAGCGTAAGTTCCAGGAGGCGACAGTCGGTGTCTGAGGCGTTTGACTGCGTTGCCCTTATTCCAGCGAGGGCCGGGTCCAAGAGGGTTAAGGACAAAAATATCCGGCTGCTTGGCGGCAAGCCGCTCCTGGCGTGGACGATTCAGGCCGCAGACGAGAGTGGCTTATTCAAGGACATCGCCGTTTCGTCCGACAGTGACGAAATCCTGAAGATAGCTGGAGACTGCGGTGCCACCGCTATCAAGCGGCCAGAGGAGTACGCAACCGATACTTCGCCTGACATTGAATGGCTCCGGCACGCCTTAGCCGCCCCCTGGCTGCTGAACATAGCAGCCTTTGCTCTCTTGCGACCCACGTCGCCATTTCGCACGGCCGACACTATCCGCCGCGCATACGCGGAGTTTTCCGAGGCTGGCAGGGCCATAGACAGCCTGCGGGCGGTGGAACGGGTGAAACAGCACCCCGGCAAGATGTGGACGCTTCAGCGCCAGCGAGGTGCTCGCCCCTACAGGCTTGTGCCGCTACTGCCACAGCCGGAGTATCCGTGGCACAGCAGCCAGATGGCCGTGCTGCCAGAGGTATGGGTGCAGAATGCGTCTATGGAAATTGCATGGATAGATACCATAGAGAGGTATGGCAACCAGGCAGGGGAGGTTGTGGTTCCGTTCTTTACGGGGGGCCATGAGGGCTTCGACATCAATGACGAGTATGACTGGAAGGCCGCAGAGATGATAGCCAGGCTGGAAGTGAAGCCTCGCCCGCGAAAGCTGATAGATATTTATGTCTAAGCTGGCTTTAGCGGTCAGGCAAGGTAGACTTGGGTTTACGGAGGTTGGTGCACTATGACAATGGAAATACGACCGATGGGAGACGACCCTTTCTCCTACCGGACAATGGCAGAGGTAGAGTCCTCGGGCTCTTCGGAAGACGCTACCATCGGACCCTATGACGGGATGTTGGTCTCCTGTAGCGTGGCGACAGAGACCCTGAAGTTCCGGCCGACAGAGAGCACGGCTTATTTTGCATTCACGTTCCCGGCAACGGTCAGCCTCCTGAACATTGCATGGAACGGAATGTCGTCAGCGACAAGTTCGGTGATTAAAATTGCGGGACTGAACTACTAGTGGCCGATCTCGAGCTTGGCGTTCCGGAGGCCTCTGTCGCGGACCGGGTCGATCTGTGGCTTCCTGACGGCCTGGAATATATCCAGTCGTGGGAACTCAACACGGATCAGTTAAGTGGGCCACGCATCCTCAAACACGAGTTCAAATTTACCTTCAAGGGCGAAACGCAGTTTTTTGGAGTTGTCGCCGGAGAGGATTGCTCTGACGACCAGATAGAAGATATGGCCGCGGGGATG